>NZ_JAUBUB010000137.1:7583-13781 GCF_036705265.1 Microcoleus sp. B4-C2 | reverse complement strand
GGCGTCCCGCCCGTCCAAAAAAGACGGGCGGGACGCCCATCCCACAAACTTGTGGAAGTTATTTAATTCTCATTCCTAAGAGGCCGATCGCACTAAAATGACTGTACAGTCGCACCCGCGCGCCACAGCTTCCGGGATATTCCCGTGAATCACCTGCTTCAGCAGCCCTTCACGGCTTGCTCCCAGGACGATCGCATCGCACTGATCGTTCTGAGCCAAATCAATTAAAGCATCAGAAACCGATTTAGCGCAAACCGAAGTCGCTATTATCGAACAGCTAACCCTGCGCTTGATAAACTCCGCTGCTTGCTTTAATTCTCCGCGATCGGGTTCTGCAACAGAAGGCTGATGAACCTGACACAATTTAATCTCCGGTACAGCACTCGCAGCCACCAAAGCAGGTAGCAGCCGCAAAGCCGCAGCTTGCTTGTAACTGCCGCGAATAGGCACCAACCAGCGGTGCAAACCCATCAGCGTGTGCAGTCCCAATTCTGGGGCTGGAATGTCTGAATTCGGCGGGGAAAGTTCAGTCTCTGGATTCGCTGATGAATCTGAGGATATCGCCAATGGGGGATTATCTGCGCCGTCAACTTTTTCGGGATTTAACTCCCATTCTATAGAGGTATATTTCCGCCCGCTGAAAGTGGCAGAAAACTCATTTTTCTTGCGTGTTGCTAATAGTTTTTCGCTCCACTTCACCAAAATAACCTCGCAGCCTGCTTGCCGAATTACGGTATCCACCACATCACCAAAAATGCGTTCTTTTGTGGATAATTCGCCTTGCCAGCCCATCAAAATCAAATCGATATGTCGCTCCTTAATTGTCTCCAAAATCGCGTTAGGCACGTCGTGAGCTACCCGTATTTGGGTGTGTACTGGCAAGTTCAAATTGCGAACAATTCGCTCGGCTTGTTGTAGCAGGCGGCGGCTTTTGGTTGTCCGCACTGCGCTTTCGGAGGGGGAACTGTTGCGCGGTACTATGATGATTTGCAGGCATTCTAATTCGTAATTACGATCGCGCGCAATCGCCGCCGCCAGCCGCAGCAAAGCGGGTGCTGTTTGGGGGTTGGAAAGCGGCACTAATAAGCGGCCGTTTCCGACTTGCGGAGCCCTGGTTTGATAGACAACATAGGAAGGTTCTGGATGCGGGCCCTGGGTTGTTTCTCCGGTGAGGCGATCGGATTCAACTCGGATAATGTCGCTGCGGGTAATAATTCCCACCAAACGCCGGCCTTCTACGACTGGCAAGCGGCTGATATTGTAGTTGTTGAGCCTGTACAATACCTCGCTTAAAGTATCCCTTGCTTTGACTGCGATCGGCCCTACAGTCATAAATTCTTTAAGCAGCGAGTTGCCGGACAAATTGCGATCGCTGGCATTTGCCAAATCGGTTTGACTGACAATTCCGACTAATTTGCCATCTTCAACTACTGGAAATCCTCGGTGGTGCGATCGCGAAAAAGCCTGCATCACTTCATCGAAAGTCAGCAGACTCGAAAGAGTTTCAACTCGGCGCTGCATCACGTCATCTGCGTGCAAGTCGCTCAAAGTATTGCTGGCAGCTTTTGCCTTTGTCAGTTGAATGCCGTTAAACTCCAAAAGGCGATCGTAAAAAGAGCCACTGTCCACCTTTTCCGCCACCAAATAAGCAACTACAGAACAGATCATCAAAGGCAGCACTAATTTGAAATCCGCCGTAATTTCAAACACAATCACTACCGCAGTAATCGGCGCCCTAGAAACCGCACAAAAAAACGCTCCCATTCCCGCCAAAGCGTAAGTTACCGGCAAACCGACACCCAGGGAATCTGCCTGCACAATTCCCACCATGTGACCGAGTGCAGAACCCATAACTAGGGCCGGGGAAAACAATCCTCCCGGAGCTCCAGAAGCAGCGGAAATAATTGTCAGAAAAAAGTGAGCTATAAAAGCAATTAAACTCGTTATGCCGCTTGCTTCGCCAGTCAGCAAAAACTCCCGCAAACCCGTATTGTTGCGGAAAGTTTCTGGAAGAAAACCTATTACTAAACCGCAGGTTAAGCCAGCTAGAGCCATTCGTACAGGCAAAGCTAATTTGAGCGATCGCCTGTTAAATTGCAAGCTAGCCATAATCCCTTTGGTGAACAAAGCTCCCAGCCATCCCGCTAAAACTCCTAACAGTATATAAAACGGGATTTCCTGAGCATCAAAACTGGTTTGGTACGCGCGAAGGTTCAAATTTAAACTATCGCCGCCCAAAAGCTGCGAGACAACTGCACCGATAAATGAAGCGATAATTGCAGTCCCTAAAGTCAATCCCGAAACATCGTGCAGCAGTTCTTCAACTACAAACAAAACTCCTGCAATGGGAGTATTGAAACCAGCAGCCAATCCCGCAGCAGCACCGCAAGCAATCAATTGTCTGCGGTAGTCTGGGGAAGTAGGCATCAAGTGACCTATCCAGCCGGCCAAAGATGCTCCTATTTGCACAGTCGGGCCTTGCCTGCCTAAAGTTAAACCGGAACCAACTGCTAAAATAGTCGTCAGAAGTTTGGCGACAGCTACTCGTAAATCTAAGGAAAGATTGACTCCGCCAAGAGCAGCTTTGACGTGAGGAATGCCGCTGCCGGCAGTTTCGGGAGCAAAACGCTCAACCAAGAAACCTGTCAGCAACCCGCCGCATAAACCGACGCTGGGCAGTAATATCCAAGCTGGGATTAATGTCGAGGTAGCAACTCGCCAACTGCCGAGCCATCCGACTCCTGACTTTAGCAAAACCCCAGCGAGTCCTGAAATTAAACCGATCAGACAAGCTTCAAAAATGGCTAGGCGTTTGGGCCGTAAAAAAAGTTGAGATTTGATGACCCTGGAAGGTTCCCTAAATTGTTTAGGGATAGTTATGTACGGCATAAATAGCGTAGATGACCTGAGAATTGTCTGCTCGATCGCACTTTAGCGAAAAATCCTTCGACTTGGCAAAATATAACTAATTTTTAACCGGAGGTGCCCGCAAATAAACCCTGATTAATTCTATAGGTTTATAGAACCAATTTGATATATTGCGAGCGATCGCTCGCAAGCAGTCGAAGGGCTCACAGGAGTCCATTTACCATAACAAGTACCGAAGAACTACTTCCCTGATTTGTTGAGATTCACTTTGGTGAGGATTCTTTCGCCCTTTTGCCCTCTTCAATTCCAGTTACACAACAACCCTCAAAAGTCAACCCTCAACCGCCCTCATCGCCAAAGATCCGACTTTTCCGACTTATCCGACTGGAAGATCCGACTTTTCCGACTTCTACAAACAGCCGCCCGCAGAAATAATAGAGATAGCGAAACTCAAGCCGCGATCGCTTGGGTTCTATATGCAGTTGGATATTTGTGAACTGTAACAGCTAATTTTTTTTCCTGGGAATTAGTTGAGCGATCGCCACCAATTTATGACAAAATCTATCTTAGGGGGGATGCGGGAGAAGGCGATCTAATCTATAAACCGATGCGATCGCCTTCTCCACGCATCCCCGATCGCTTTCAGAAACAGTTAAGAAAATTATCAGGGGAGCCTTGTTATGACCGATCTATCCAAATTGCTGAAAGAGTTAAATGCAGACCGAAAAGATCCCAACGATCGGCGGTTATTTCAAGAGCAGTGGTGGCTGTTCAACACAGGACAGAGAGTAGAGAATAATATTGGCACCGCAGGCACTCCCGGTATTGACCTGAATGTACTGCCTTTGTGGCCGTTCTACACAGGCAAAGACATCAAAGTAGGTGTCGTTGATGACGGCCTCGACGGCAACCACGAAGATTTTGCAGGCAACTTCAATCAATCGCTTTCCCTGCCAGACAACTTAGGGGGCCCCTTTCCACCGACGGGTAACGACAATCACGGTACGGCTGTAGCTGGCATTATCGGAGCTAGAAGAAACAATGTCGGTACAGTGGGTATTGCTTACGAAGCAAACATCGCGGGCTTCAAATTTACCGGTACGGCTATTGGCAGTAGTTTAGAGAGGCAGGCTAACTTCGACGTTTCCAACAATAGCTGGGCCTATGAGTTCAGCTTTCTTAACCAGGACGCCCTGGTTAACGCCATCCACAAGGCTGTTGAAACCGGCCGCAAGGGTTTGGGGACAGTATTTGCCTTTGGCGCGGGAAACTTTCGCGAATACGTTAACCCAAACGCGGCAGCAGAACCACAACAGCGGGGGAGCAATGCCAACTTAAGCCGTGTATCAAACAGCCGCGATGTAATTGTCGTAGCAGCGATCGACAATAAGGGAGTTGTTGCCCCATACAGCACTCCAGGTGCGTCGCTTCTCGTCTCAGCCTTCGGCGACAGCCCCGCCAGTATCGCTACCGTCGATCGTACTGGCAAGGATGGCTACAACACAGACGACACAGCAAAAAATAGGGGAAACTTTCCCAACTCCAACTACACCAACGACTTTAGTGGCACGTCAGCAGCAACGCCGATGGTTTCGGGAGTTGCAGCGTTAATCCTGCAAGCCAATCCCAAACTCGGCTACCGCGACGTTCAGGAAATCCTTGCTTACTCCGCCCGCAAAAATGACCCCGATAATCAATCGGTTGCAAGCACACAGTATGCAGGTGGGAAAATTCCGAAAGATACTTGGACCTTTAACGGTGCTAAAAACTGGAACGGCGGCGGACTCCATGTCAATCACGACTACGGCTTCGGATTAGTCGATGCCACAGCAGCAGTGCGTTTGGCTGAAACTTGGCAACCGCGATCGGGACCTGCCAAAAATGAAGCGGCAACTGCGGCAATTAATAATGAGAAATCTAAACTTGTCAATTTGACCCTGCCAACACCGATAGAGATTCCTGACAATAACTCTACAGGAATTACTCAAACTTTCAAGTTCGATTCAGGCATCAACATCGACAAGCTCGAACTAGACTTGAATATCGAGCACGGTCAATTTCAAGACTTAGTAGTCAAGCTGACATCTCCCGATAAAACCGAGAGTATAATTCTCGATCGTGTCCCTTACTACACCCAGGTAAATCAGGCTGACGGTACCAAAGCTGACTACGGTTTCAAAGGCCCAACCCTCAACTACACCTTCAGCAGCGCCCGCCACTGGGGAGAAACCGGCCTTGGCGATTGGACGCTGAACATTTCAGATAATAGCGCCACTCCCGACCCCGAAAATACCACTCAAAATAACACTGGCCAACTCAAAGGCGCAACTTTACGGCTGTACGGCGACGACATCATTACCGACAACACCTACATTTACACCAACGAGTTCGCAAGTTTCACCGATGCTACTCGCAAAACTCTCACCGACACCAACGACGGCAACGACATCATCAACGTTGCCGCCATCACTGACGACGTTATTATCGACCTAGCGCCCGGTGGAAAAAGTACCCTACCAGGCCGCACAGTCACAGGCGACAAACTCCCTCCTCAAACCCTGACCATCGCCCCCGGCAGCATCATCGAAAATGCCTTTGCTGGCGCAGGAAATGACTCAATAGTGGGCAACGAAGCAGCCAACACCCTCTGGGGCGGCGGCGGCAACGACACCCTCGTCGCCTCCGGTACCGGCGACACCCTCTGGGGCGGCGGCGGTAGCGACTCCCTAGTGGGAAGCATGGGAGACACTACTTACATCCTCGATGCCCTGACAGCCGGAGGCAGCAGAATTAAAAATGTTGGTGGCGCCGCCAATAATTTAATCCTCAACAACGCCACCCTGACAAAAACCCTGGCAGTAGGGCAGTACGGGATTGCCAAAAAAGGTAACAATTTGCTGATCGACTTGAATGCTGACGGCAAGGTAGAATCAAGACTTGATTTGACCATTGAAGACTTTTACTTGCCTGGTAGCGGCCGCTTCCTAAACGTCGGCAACCTGCTTGGTAGTGACATTCTCCCGGTTCCGACTCCAACTCCGGCAACACCGACTCCAACTCCGGCAACACCGACTCCAACTCCGGAAACACCGACTCCAACTCCGGCAACACCGACTCCAACTCCGGCAACACCGACTCCAACTCCGGAAACACCAACTCCAACTCCGGCAACACCAACTCCAACTCCGGCAACACCAACTCCAACTCCGGCAACACCAACTCCAACTCCGGAAACACCAACTCCAACTCCGGAAACACCAACTCCAACTCCGGCAACACCAACTCCAACTCCGGAAACACCAACTCCAACTCCGGAAACACCAACTCCAA
>NZ_JAUBUB010000137.1:0-7483 GCF_036705265.1 Microcoleus sp. B4-C2 | reverse complement strand
CTCCGGGGATAATATTGGGAACTCCCGGCGATGATACCCTCCAAGGTAGCGCCCAAAACGACACCATCGACGGCCTCGGAGGCAACGATGAAATCTTCGGTGGGGAAGGAAATGACTCCCTCTCTGGCGATGCCGGCGATGACTACTTAAATGGCGAGGAAGGTGACGACAGCCTCTTTGGCGGCGCGGGAAATGACTTCCTAGACGATGAATTCGGCAATAATTTGCTCTCCGGCGGCGACGGCGATGACGGAGTTTTCGGCGGCAGCGGTGCCGACTCCCTCACAGGAGATGCCGGCGATGACTACTTAAATGGCTACGAAGGTAACGACAGCCTTTTTGGCGGCGCGGGAAATGACATCTTAGACGATGAATTGGGCAATAATTTGCTCTCCGGCGACGACGGCGATGACGCAGTTTTGGGAGGCAGCGGTGCCGACACCCTCACAGGAGATGCCGGGGATGACACCTTAGATGGCTACGAAGGCAATGACTCTATTTCTGGCGGTGTCGGCAGCGATATTGCAGATGGGGGTGACGACAACGATACCCTAGAAGGCGGTGACGGCGACGATACCCTAGAAGGCGGTGAAGATAACGACAGCCTCAACGGCGGCATCGGCAATGACGAACTCTATGGAGATGAGGGTAACGATACCCTAGAAGGTGGCGATGGTGCCGACTATCTAGAAGGCGGCATCGGCGATGACTTCTACGTGTTAAATGCTACTTCCGCAGGGGGCAGCATCATTGCTGACGACAGCGGCACCGATAGTCTAACTCTCAATGGTCTCACGCTGGCTCCTGGCTTGGCCGCCGATACGGCAGGCGTCACGCGGGGTGGCGAATTCGATACCGACTTGCTAATTGACCTCAACAAGGACGGGATTTTTAACGCGACTGACGACTTGTTGATTCTTGACTTCTTCGCTGAACCAAATCTCGAACAAGGAGATGGTTTTATCGAACAAGTTGGCAATCTCTCAGGGGCCGCTATTCTCACGAGTTTCCCGCTGAAGGCGACTCCTGAAGATGATTTCCTTCCAGGTGGCAGTGGCGATGACAGCATTGACGGATTGGCCGGCAACGATGAGATTGAGGGCAATCAAGGCAATGATTCGCTGTTCGGCAACGCTGGCAATGATGTGTTGAACGGCGACGAACTCATTACGATTAGTGAGGCAGGCGGTACGGTAATTCTCGGTACGGGGATTGGCAATGACTATCTCGACGGCGGCGATGGCGACGACACCCTCGACGGCGGCGAAGGTAACGATACTCTGTTAGGCGCTGCCGGTGATGACAGCCTGTGGGGCGGTGAAGGTACTGACATTATCAATGGAGGAGATGGCAAAGATTCTCTGTACGGGGCTGAAGGGAATGACAGTTTGTTGGGCGGTGCCGACAATGACTTTTTGTTCGGAAACGAAGACAATGACACTCTCGACGGCGGCGATGGAGATGATTCTCTAGATGGCGGTGAAGGCAATGACAGCATCGTCGGCGGTGCCGGTATCGATACGGTGTCTTATGCTACTCTGCTGAGTCCTGTGAATATCAATCTCGCGGCGGGAAGTTCCACAGCCGAAGGTACTGATACTCTCACCGGTATCGAAGTTATCATCGGTACAGCTTTGCCTGATACTATCACTGGCAGCAGCAGCGATGAAAGCCTCATCGGTAACGGCGGTGCCGACATTCTCACCGGTGGTGGCGGCAACGATACCTTTATCCTCGACCCCGCAACAGCCGCTGGTAGCAAAATTCAAGCAGGTGCCGGCACTGACAGCCTGGTTGTCACGGGTGTTACCGCAGCTTTATTTCTAAGTCCCGATAAAGTTGGAGTCGATCGCAGCGGTACTAGCTTGCTAGTAGACATCAACAAAGACGGTAAAATCAACGCCGCAGATGACATCGAAATTCTCAATTTCTTCGATTCTCCCAGCAGCAATCGCCCCGGCAGCGGATTTATCGAAACTGTTGCAGGTTTGTCGGGAAATACTATTCTCGATCGCTTTGTTCCTCCATCTCTACCCCCACTCCCAACCACACCCACACCCACGCCAACTCCCACACCTGACGGCCCCCAAATTTTAACGCCGGCAATTGGGATTCCGAGTCCGAATACTACCGTTGATTCTACTTTCAGTGGCGGGCCGCTTAGCGATTTGTTCTTCGGAACTCCGCAAGGTGACGCACTGGATGGTTTAGCTGGAAATGATACGATTTCCGGCTTAGATGGTGGTGATAATATCCTTGGCAATGACGGCGAAGATTCGCTATTGGGCAATGCTGGCACCGACTTTATCGATGCTGGAAATGGCAATGATATTGTTTACGGCGGTAAAGCTTCCGATACCATTTTAGGTGGCGGCGGTAATGATTCGCTGTACGGAAATAAAGGCTTGGATGTTGTTTTGGGAGGAGACGGTAACGATATAATTTTGGGAGGAAAGGGCGATGATTCTCTCGGCGGTGATGCTGGAGATGACAGCATTTTCGGTCAGTTAGATAATGATTTCTTGCTCGGCGGCAGCGGTAATGATGTTGTTAGCGGTGACGTTGGGGATGATACTTTAGCAGGTATCGATCCGAGTGCTACTAACCCCGGAGTTGGGGAGTTTGATACTTTGACTGGCGGGGAAGGTAAAGACCATTTCTTGCTGGGAGATAGTGATAAAATCTACTACTCTGGTGATGGTAATGCTGTGATTAGTGACTTTGATTCTGCTGAGGATGCGATCGTCCTTTCGGGAATTAAGGGCAATTATTCGCTGTCGGTTTCGGGAAATGCGACTAGCATTTTCCTCAAGAAACCCGGTGAATCCGATGATTTAATTGCCACGGTGCAAGGGGTGATGGATTTGAATCTGGATCAACCTTATTTCACTTTCATTTAGAAGCGGCTTTTTTTAACCGCAGATACACGTAGATTAACGCAGATGAATTTTACCATTTTGCGTTGATCTGCGTTGTTTTACCCTTTCCCAATCTATTCAGAGTGCCGTACCAGTCAAAATTTATCACTTCAAACTGACATCTTGCAGCAATATCAATAAGAGGATTTTTCGTGGGGTTGGGCGGGTTTATAGAACCTATTTGCAAGCTTTAAGGCTGTTGGCGAACCCGCCCCTACGGCTAATTGAGAATGGTGCAAGATATCAGTTCAAACCGATTGAATTCAAGGATGATTTCCTCCTATTCTACGGTTGATATTCAGCAAAAATTTCAATCTTTCCGACAATGTTTTGATTAAATTGAGCCAATTCTTCGGCAGGAATCCAATATTCTTGATGAATCGAACTGCCGACAGTTTGGACGGGATATTTTTTTAAGAATTCAGCCAAAACTCGAAACCGGGTTACATAGCCGAAATATCCCGATGCTGCATCTTTTGTATTCCAATCTCGTGCAATTTGTATGGCATATGCTTTGTGGAGTACGGGATAAAAAATAGGCTGAAAGGATAAGCGCGGGGGAAATGCCAGAAAATCGCTTTCTTTAATCAGTTCCATTTCTTTTTTGCCGACGGCTCGGAACAGCGTTACTGTCTCTTGATCTGATATATTGATATTTTTAAACCAAGCTTTCCAACCGTCCCAATTGTGAACTATTTTAGCTAATTCAGCGTAACCGGCGGCGCGGGGATGGGAAACGTCATTTTCGGTAAGTTCTTTATGCCAAATTTCCGAGTTTTGCAGCGGGGTGCAAACATCTAAATAAGGCACATTTAACTCGTTGCAAACTTGGGCAAACTGTTCGGATAAGTTGGCAATCCGCCTTGTGCGATCGGCATCGATAACTGGCGGCGGCCCTACCATTAATACTGGAAATGTTTCTTTGGCTGACGTGAGAATAGAGCGAGCATTTTCAATTGATTTTTCAACTTCTATGCGATTTTTTTCGTTTTCTCGGTAAGTGTCGTTGACGCCAAAGGAAAATACTATTCTGCCGTCGCCGTAGTGAGGTAAGCGGCAAGAAACTTCGTTGAACCAACGAGTTTCTATATTGGCACTGGTTTCTCCCCTTATTCCTAAATTGTAGTAGGTAATATCGTGTCCTTGTCCGCAAGCGGCCGCGCAAATCCGTCCTGTCCAACCGAGACATTTTGGATCGCAAGTACCGTTTACAAAAGAATCGCCGATAAAACAAATACGCATATTATGTGTGGGAATTGTTGACTGTTGACTGTTGACTGTTAACGGATGATTGCTGACAACTGGCTACTAAAAACTGCCAACTGCCAACTGCCAACTGACTACTAACAACTGACTTTAATTCTTGCCGATGACGGACAATCCTTCTACAATTAGAGACGGTGTTTGGCAAGAACCGTTCCACTCGGAGTCTCCTCCCAATTCTACTAATTGTTTGAGGACGCTGTAGACGTTGCCAGCTACCATTGTGTCTTTGATTCTGCCGACTATTTGACCTTTTTTTACTCGGTAGCCGAGATCGACGTTAATTGAAAAATCCCCGGAAATTCCGGCACTGCCGCCAAGCATTTGATCGACTACAATTCCGTCGTCTAATTTAGCGATTAAATCGATTAGCGATCGCGAACCTGGTTTAATCAAAACATTGAATAAACTCGGCGTGGGATAGCTGCCCAAACCTGGGCGAAATCCGTTGCCGGTGGTGCCACTGCCCAAGGCTCGACCGGTGGTACGATCGGTATAAAATAGCTGCAACACTCCGCTGTTGATAAAGACGATCGCCCGAGTGGGAGTACCTTCGTCATCAAAAGGACAGCTATAGGGCCCGATATCCGGCTGCTGCGAGAGGGTGACAAGGGGCGATGTCACTTGTTGGCCTAATCGATCGTTCCAAGGCGAAGCGCCTTCGAGTACCTGTTTGCCGTTCAACGCCGCACAGACAGTCCCCCACAGTAAATCGGCGGCTTTGGCTGTAAACAGCACCGGCACGCGGCCCGTGGGGGGGGCTACATTTTCTTTCGCCCATTCCAAACGCTGCAAAACCCGCTTGGCGCTGGTGTTTAAGTCGAGGGTGCCGCGTTCGGTTTCGCCTTCCCAAATGTTGAGGAAATCTTCGCCCCGCACTAATTCTGCTGACAAGTAACCGCTGAGGGTGGTGTCGGTGTGACTGGAATCCAAGCCTTTGGTGTTCACCAAGCGCGTGCTCTCGATTTCGCAGTCGAGTTCGGCGGTGCAGAGGCTTTCTGGATAAGCTTCGCGGACGATCGCGATCGCCTCTTTGCCCCAGTTTACTAGCTGTTCGGCCGGCACCGACACTCCGCGATCGGGATAAACAACTTTCTCACCGGTGCCGAGTTCGATGGTTTCCGGTTCGTTAAGTTGCGAAAGTGCGATCGCCCTGTCCACCAAAATTTGCAGTTCCACAGGCCCATAGGCCACCGCCAAACCCGGCCGCCCGTCCCGCCACAGCCGCAGGGCAATGCCTTCTGCTTGGGCGGTTTCTAGCTGTTTGAGACGGTTTGCTTCAAAAAAGACCGGCCGCGAGAGCGATTGCGATTCCAATACCTCAGCAGCTTCTGCACCTGCTTTGGTGGCTAGTTCTAGCAGTTGTTCTGCTGATTGGTGATTGGTCATTGTTGTCGGTGGTTGGTAATGGGCGATTCGATTTTCGATTTTCGATTTTCGATTAAAGAATTGGCAATAACTTACTGGATATGGGTTGGGTGCACGGGTCTACATTTAGATTCTTTTGGGAAAACTGGTGTAATTGGCGATAACCAGATTTTACAGTCATTGGTCATCAGTCATCAGTTAATAATCTACCGTCATTAGTCTAGAGTTAACAGCTATATTGACTCATAACTAATGACTAATGACTAATGACTAATGACTAATAACTAATGACTAAATAGTTAGTTCGTGCAGCAGCCAAAATCCTGCGAAAGATTCCGATTCAGGATTCGACTGAATTGCTAAGAAATGTACTTTTTTTGCTTGGTTTTTCGCGGCTTCAAATCCTTTCGCTTCTCTCTCAGTTGCTGCGTCTCTGAGATTAGCTAAAATCCAGCGATCGTTAGCTCCCGTATCTAATACCAGCCTAGCAGGTGGGCCGCTCTCAAATTTCAGGAAAGCCAACTCCAAGCCCGACATCCAACCTGCCAGGGCTGTTGCTCTCGACGAGTAGATAATTAGTCCCGGAATTTGCGTTTCTGGGGCGAGGCGTGTCATCGGCAGTCCGAAAGCTTCGCCAAATCCGATATCCCACTCGGACATTTCATCAAAAGCTGCGATCGGCAAACTCACAAACGCCCATTTTTCGCCGATTAAAGCATCCGGCAGCGCAACTGGCGTTTCGGGTACAAATTGAACGCTGGGGTTCACAACCGGTTGATAGCCCGGTTCGGCGGGATAAACGTCTTGCATCCGTTCTTCCAGCCACAGGCTGAGGGCGAGGGTGCGGCGGCTGCAGGCGGCGGGAATGTCCAAGTCATCGCAGGCTTTAGTAATCATGTTCGCCATTTGGCGGCGGAAAAAGCGGATTTTTTCGGGGCGTTTCGGTGCTGCGGCGATCGCATCTTTAATAGCACCCGCCAGCCACAGGGAATTTACGGTAGAACTGGAGCAGAATTGCGAGTAGCGAAACAGAGATTCGGCCTTGTCGCCTACATTCAGCGGGCTTTCGCAGATCAACACTTCCCATTTTTTTTTCTCTCGCTCGTCTATGATTGGACGGCTGTAAAAGTCGAGTTCCCAAATAGTAGCCATGCCGCGCTGTTAAAAATTAATCCTTTCTCATGTTACCGGACAGCGGGCAAGTTTCTGATTCTGACAATTTAAGGCTGATTTTCACTCGCGGGCGATCGCACTTTCCCTCATATTGCCACTTTCCCTTGCAGTTTCCCGTGTAATTTTTGGCAGCAGTGCACAACCGGAAGCATTAGCAACTCCTCGGAAAACTGTCGTGGAGCAATCTCAACACGCGATCGTTTGTTAAACTTGTGCAAGCCAGGGAAAACAAACAGTATAGCTTGATTCCATGAGACAAATCATTCTCGAAAAGATTGTTTCTACCTTACAACCTTTAGATTTTGTTCTCGCTTTATGGCAAGGAGGTTCAGCAGCCCACGGATACACCGACGAGTGGTCAGACCTGGATATTGCGGTTGTGGTTGAAGTTGACACTCCCCTGGCTAAAGCCGAGGGGATTCTTGATTCGCAGAATCAACTTGCCGATGCAGAATTACTTCAACATCGGTAGCGGTCAATTCTCCACAAGCGTTCGGATCTAAGATCCAAGTTCCGACGTGCCCCGTCGTACTTAATCCCCGACTTAGGATGTTTTTAGCTGCGTTCCAATCACGATCTAATACGCATCCACACCGACAAGCGTGGGTTCGCGTTGATAGACTTTTCTTAACAATTGTTCCGCAGCTAGAGCATTCTTGACTTGTTCCGTTAGCTGGTACGGCCATCGTAATTCTTCCGAATACTTTGCCGAAATACTCCAACCAAATTCGGAACATATACCAAGATGCGTCGTTAATCGA
>NZ_JAUBUB010000136.1:2486-13910 GCF_036705265.1 Microcoleus sp. B4-C2 | reverse complement strand
TGATCGATGGCAACTTTTGGGCTAGCTTTACTGTTTCTTTTATTCATAACCGGCGTGCGACGCCGGTGGAACGCTCTGAAGAGGACTGAAGAACTCATTAGTCCTCTTCAGAGGACTTTCGCTATTAGCCAGGGACTTCAGTCCCTGGCGGACTGACGGGTGAGTGGGAAGACTGTCGGGCTTTCGGCTTAAATTGACACGACGAAAGGCACGGTACCGTGTCCTGCTTTGCTACTTAATATTGAGGAACAGACGAGTCTACTTCTTGACTCCAAGCAGTAATTCCGCCCTTAACATTAATCCCCTCAATTCCAGCTTCCTTCAAAATGCCCAAAGCCTTCGCAGAACGCCCGCCCATTTTGCAGTGTGCAATCAAGCGATGCCCGTTCAACAATTCCTTAACTTTCTCAACACCTTGGCCGTGTTCGATATCCGGTAAAGGAACCAAAACAGACCCCGGAATTTGAGCAATTTGATACTCGTTGGGATTCCGAACATCTAACAATACAAAATCCTTGGCACCGCTGTCGATTAACTCCTTAAGTTCTTTGACAGTCATCTCAGGAATTTGCGTTTGCTGACTTGCTTCCTGCGCTTTAGCTTGAGGAATGCCGCAGAATTGTTCGTAATCAATTAACTTTTCAATTACCGGGCGCACTGGATTAGGCCGCAGTTTCAATTGGCGGAACGTCATATCTAAGGCATTGTAAAGCAACAGTCGGCCGCTCAAAGTAGTGCCTTGACCCAAGATAATCTTGATAGCTTCCGTTGCTTGGATAGACCCGACAACTCCGCACAAAACGCCTAAAACACCGCCTTCGGCACAAGAAGGAACCATCCCAGGAGGCGGGGGCTCTGGGTACAAATCGCGATAATTCGGGCCGCCTTCGTAGTTGAAAACTGTTGCTTGCCCTTCAAATCGGAAGATGGAACCGTAGACGTTGGGCTTGTTTAAAAGCACGCAAACGTCGTTCATCAAATAGCGAGTCGGGAAATTGTCCGTGCCGTCAATAATGATATCGTAAGGAGTGGCAATGTCGATCGCATTTTCCGAACTAACGCGAGTCTCGTACAAATCTACTTGGCAAAAAGGATTAATTTCTAAAATCCGATTTTTAGCCGACTCAATCTTCGGTTTACCAACCCAAGAAGTGCCATGAATTACTTGCCGCTGCAAATTAGAATGGTCTACAACATCAAAGTCTACAATCCCAATGCGGCCAACACCGGCTGCGGCTAAATACAGCAGCAGCGGCGAACCGAGGCCTCCCGTACCGATGCAGAGCACGCTGGCAGCTTTGAGACGCTTCTGTCCATCCAATCCAACTTCTGGCAGGATCAGGTGGCGAGAGTAGCGTTCGTATTCTTGTTTGTTGAGCTGGATCTCCTCCAGATTAGGATTTAGCATGATATTGTGTGTAGCGCAGATTTTGAATTACATCCTATCTGAATCTTTCGCATTTTTACCTGTTTGTTATTTTTACTAATTATTTCTTAATCTCAGTCGGTTCCTGTGCGAGAATTTCCTCTGCTTGAAAGTTCCCCTCTCCGTCAAGACTCCAACTGCGGATGTCTTCCCAACAGCCTTGTCGGACGGACACAATGATATAAGAGTATTCCGCCCACGCCAATGCCCGATCGCACTCTGAGGGCACTGCGGGACAATCCGTGTGAGAATGATATATACCGATAATATCCAGACTGCGAGCGCGCCCGTGTTTCATCGCCCGCAACATATCTTCGGGCCTAATAGCATATCTGCGCCGTTCTGTCAATCCTTTTTCTTCCGGCCAATTCTCCTCAGCTTCCGCACTCCAAGCATTGTCAGTCGGCCAAACTTCCACTAAAGTTTTAACATCGCCAGTAACTCGACCCAGCAACAAACCGCAGCATTCGTCAGGATAAGCGCTTTCGGCGTGGGTTCGCATGGATAAAATGTGAGAGTCGGAAAGTGCGATCGGCTGCATGGGATTTTATTGTAAAGTGCGATCGGGCTTTTTTTTAAACGAACCGCGAAGACGCGAAGGACACGAAGGAAGAGAAGAGAAGGGAAAAGAAAGAACTCACAAAAGTAACATAATTAATTACCTCACTTAGATATCTAAACGTTAGATTTTTCAGTTCTTTCTCACTCTTCTTCTCTGTGTCCTCTGCGCCCTCTGTGGTTCAAAAAAAAATGTAGGGTGCGCCGCAGCGCACCTTACGGATGAAGTTAATTAATGCAATCAAGTCGGAGTTTGCTGCAACTGGGGCCGCTCATCTGGAACGATCGCACCTTCGACAGGACACACCTGCAAACAAATACCGCAGTCAATACAGGTATCAAAATCAATCCAAAACCAATCAGTACCCTTGACATTTTTGCCGGGGCCGGGGTGAATACAAGCAACCGGACAAGCGCCGACACAATCAGCAATTCCCTCGCAAATATTCGTAACAATAGTGTGTGCCATAGTGTTCTCTCAAAAGATTTTAGTTAGATTGGGGATTAGCAATTAGTAATTGGCAAAACCTGATCTCAATCAGCAGGATACATAATATCATATCAGGTGATTTTTAACCAATTACCAATTACCAATTAGCCTAATTTACCGTTTCAATTGTTGGCAATCCTTCGGCATTTACCCAAGCAATTTGAGCAATTCGTCGATCGCGCGCGAATTCCCGCGCCTCCTCCTCTGTCTCCCGACTCTCCAAATCTATTTCTACCCGAACTAGGTGACTAGAGTCTCGGAGTTTGCGAGCGTAAGCAAACGCGGCGGCACTAGCTTCAGGAGTTTGAGCCACAACCAACCAGTCACTAGCTGGCGTCTCCGTGGGCAATTGCCCCTCTGTCAGCAAAACTTGGTGCAAATCTTCAATATTCAGACAAAACCCGATGCCGGGGGAATTTTGCCCTTGGGGATCGAACAGTCCCAACAGTTGGTCGTAGCGTCCCCCTTGTCCTAAAACTCGCTGTCCTGTCTTGCTGCTGCTGACAACTTCAAACACAATTCCAGTGTAGTAGTCAAATGTTTGAATTAAACTCAAATCGAGGTGAATGTGGGATTTTAGATTGGGAATTTTTGACTGGCATTGGTGCAGCAATTCGATCGCCGATTTGAGATTATTTAACGCGGCTTGCTGCGGCAAATCTAAATCCAGCTTGGCAACAATTGGCAACACCTCTTCGGGGCGGCCGCGCAAGTCAAATAACAGCAGTGCTCTTTCTCGCAATTCGGTTGACAGCGGCAAAGTTTCCAAGGCAATTCGATCGAGATTGGCGATCGCCCCCCGAACTTTCTGGCGCACGTTTGGCGGAAACGGTTCCAGCAATGTTGCAGTCAAGCCCGCTTCTCCCAAAACCAAATGCCAGTCATCAATTTCCAAGCTCTGCAAGCACTCAGACAGCAGCAGCAGCACTTCTGCATCCGCAACCGCCCCCCCCGCGCCGAGCAGTTCTACCCCAGCTTGATAGAACTCCTGTTGCCCGCCTGAGCCAGTATCTGGGCCTTTGCGGAACACGTTAGCGTTGTAGTAGAGGCGCTGGGGCTGCCAGCGAGTCCCGGCCATCCGCATTGCAGCCGCGCGGGCGATGGATGCTGTCAATTCCGGCCGCAAACCAAGTTCTCCATCCTCGGCGTCTTGCAGTTGAATTAAGGTCGATCGGTCGATCGCGCCCCCAGCCATCAATGTCTCCAGCCTTTCTAGAGTAGAGGTAATAATCCGGTGATAGCCCCAGCGGTGAAAAACCTGCTGTAAGCGCCGTTCGATCGAAATTTTTTGAGCAACGTCAAGGGGCAATAAATCTCTTGCACCCGATGGGGGTTGGTGAACCATATCAATTTTAGATTTTAGACTTTAGATTTTAGATGGGGCTTAGAAGCTTAGGGCGTGTTTTCTCTCCCCAGAATTGCCTTAAATTGTAGGTTGGACCCGTGGAACGAAACCCAACATTTTTCCTAGATTTGTTGGGCGGAGTGAAACGGAGGGTGCGCTACGACGATCGGGCCCAACCTACCGAAGAGTCTGAAAACACGCCCTAGGCTTTAGGGGACGGTGTTAAAGTCGAACCAGGCAAGCTTAACATTCGACTTTAACAAATTAAGGTGTCACCAAGTATTGATTTTTTTACTCGATCTCACTCCACTGCTGAGCAGTTCACCCGTTTCTAAATATTCAAGACTCACAACTCACAACTTCTCACTTCTTCTTCCCGCCAAACAAACTTGCAAAAAATCCTGGTTTCTCATCACCTTTTTTGGCTTTTGCGGAAGCTTGTTCCAGCTTTTTCTTAACCTCCAAAGCCGTCGGTTCTTCTGGATTTGATGCCAAAGCTTTGTTCATCTCAAGTTTTGCCATTGTGGCTTGATTTTGTTCAAGGTAACACATTGCTAACATAGCGTGAGCCTTGCTGTGTTTCGGGGCACCCTTCAGGACTTCCCTCAACTCCAAACTTGCTTTAGCGTAATTTTTGCTGTCCATAAATCCTTGAGCTCGGCGGCAATAAGCTTCGATCCGCGGGTCGTCTTTGTCCGGGGGTAGATTTGGGGGTAGATTTGGGGTTGGGGTTGGAATTGGGGTTGGGGGAATTGGGGTTGGGGGTGGTGGCGGGGTTGCAATGCCAATGCGCTCTTTTCGCAGCAGGTAAACCATGTTAAGTTCGCTAATTTGATCGATCGCCTCTTGCGTTTCCTTAACTGATTCGTACTGCTTGAGAGCGAGTTTGCTAACTGCTGTTTTGTAAGCTTCTTCCCAATCTTTAGCGGTAGCTAACTGTTTGGCTGCTTCGCTTTCAATTTGCATTTTCGCCTGTTCTTTAACAACGCGCTTGGCGATGGCTGCTAATAGCAGGCTGTATTCTTTGCGATCGCTTTCCTTAGAGAATTTATTGTAAGCCGGATTGACTACTTTTGACAAAAATTGGTTAGCCCAATCTTTATCTGCTTGGCTTTCAAAAGAGCAAGTATCCGAATGCAACCGGCGGGCGATTTTCATGTAGCGCTTGCGGATGTCGTTAAACTCGGCGTCTAAGGGAATTCCCAAAATTGCGTGCTGATCTGTAAAGTCGTACTTGAACAGCCCTTTTGTCATTTCAAAAGACATAACTTTTACTCTTCCTTTCCTGGCTTTTCACTATTCTTTAATGTAGCTTGAGTCAAGGGGTTCTGACCCCCGTACTACCCCCGATCTATTGCTGCGGGCACGCTACTTCCAAGAAGATAAGGGAGGAACTGCTAGCAGTGCGCTGCTGAGTTCGGCGTGTATTTTGCCGTTTGTGGCCAAAATCCGACCCGAGTTCATCTCAAAGGCACTGCCGTCATAAGCTGTAATTTGACCTCCGGCTTCGGAGACGATGAGTACACCGGCGGCTACGTCCCAAGGGGCGAGTCCCCGTTCCCAGTATCCGTCCGATCGCCCCATCGCGAGGTGTGCGAGGTCTAGGGATGCGGAACCGCTGCGCCGCACGCCTTGGGTGAGGTGGGTGAGGTGACAGAATTCGGCATAATTATTGTCTGCGGTTTCGCGCCGATCGTATGCAAAGCCAGTGACTAGCAAGCTGGTTCTCAATTCTGAGATTTGGGAAACTTCGATCGGCGATCGGTTGCAGGTTGCTCCCAATCCTTTGCCTGCCCGAAATAATTCATTATGAAAAGGGTCGTAAATTACTCCAATTTGTGGTATTCCGTCGATTAAAAGTCCGATGGACACGGCCCAAAAAGGATATTGGTGAGCATAATTGGTTGTGCCGTCCAAAGGGTCGATCGCCCACAGGTATTTGCTGCTGGCATCCCCTAATTTGCCGGATTCTTCGGCGAGGATGGCGTGGTGGGGTACGTGGCGACCGAGAATTTCTAAGATGACGGCTTCTGAGGCTTTGTCGGCTTCTGTGACTAAATCACCCGATCGGCCTTTTTCTTGAATTTTTTCTAGTTTTCCGCAGAAAGATTTCAGGACGGAACCGGCGGCTAGGGCTGCTTCGGTGGCTATTTCTAAGAAGTTTTGCAGTTGATTGTCTGTCATTTGTCAGTTGTCAGTTGATTGTCTGTCAGTTGATTGTCTGTCAGTTGATTGTCTGTCAGTTGATTGTCTGTCAGTTGTCAGTTGTCAGTTGTCAACAATTCCCAACTGACCGAAAGCATCCACGATACCCGCCACGTGATTCATCCGTCCAGAAATAAAAACCTGTACCCGATGAAACTTGCCGAACGTATTTATCTGTGGGGTCAATGCTTCAATCTAAAATCTAAAATCTAAAATCTAAAATCGATTGACTATTTCCGATTTTGTTGGCGGAATTCTGCGGGAGTTTGGCGCAAAGCTCGTTCTGGATTCCACAGACCTTTACCCATGAGTCTCGCCCATTCTTGAGCGTTGATGAGTCGCTGCTGGTATTTGGTGTTGGGCGATCGCACCCAGGCCAGGGCATAACCTTCTTTGACTAGCTGTTCGTTGAGCAAATTTTTATCTTGCCACAAGTAGGCTAGTTTGCGATCGAACTGGTCTTTCTGTTCGATGTCTAATTCTACCAATACCTGTTTTCCCCCAATTAGCTGTTCTAGTCTTTGTTTGGCTGCTTCTCCCCAAGGCTGCTGTTTTAAATCCGGCGCATCAATACCAATTAGCCTGATTTGTTCTAATAAGGCTATTTTGTCGGCTGTACTGATAACTTCGATTGTTTGGCCGCTGATGGCCCTTTCTACTTTGGCGATCGTACCTTGGGGCATTTCTGGTTTTTGGCAGCTAGCTAGCAACAGACAAAGGGCGATCGCACATAATCGATAAAGCATGGATAATTGGTAGTTGATTATTTATCAAATTGCCTTATTCTTCATCCAACGGCAAACCTGCTCTAACTTTACCTTTGCCGAAGTAGCGGCCGAATTGCAGTTCGTACACTTCGTCTTCGTCTTGCGTCTCTACCTCGATGTTGGAACGGGGATAGCTGACGCACAGCAGGGCATAACCTTCTTTTTGCAGTTCCACAGACAGCCCCATTGCTTCTGGCTGGTGCAGTTCCCCCGACTTGACGCGCACCGCACAGGCTGTACAAGCGCCGTTGCGGCAGGAAAAGGGCAATTCTACTCCTTGGTTTTCCGCGCTTTGGAGGATGTAGCGGTCTTCGGGTACTCGCACGGTGTGGCGATCGCCTGTCTGTCTGTTATGAATTTTAATTGTGTAAGAGTCAGTCATGGAATTTTAGATTTTAGATTTTAGATTTTAGATTGGGGTTTGGCGGGCAAACTCCTTTAGATGAAGGGGTTTGCGACATAGGTAGGAGAATCCAAGCCGGCTCGTTTGACACCCTATCCACATTAAACAGTAAATTTATGCCGTTACCCCTTCCCAAATCAGATTTGTTCTGTTAATATAGTTTAGCTGTGGCTAAATGAATTAATTTAGCCCTGGAGAGGTGGCCGAGCGGTTGAAGGCGCACGCCTGGAAAGTGTGTTTAGGGCAACTTAACGAGGGTTCGAATCCCTCCCTCTCCGTTAATCAAGCTGTTTAGGCAAAAAAAACAGCTTGCAAAAAAAATCTCTGATATGAGATAAATAGTTTGATTAGAGCGAGATCCCTTGAATTCTTTGAGAAAAATCAAGGGATCTCGCTTGTATATTTTTGAGGGTAAATTAGGGCGATCGCGCCGAGAATAAACACCCAGATATAATGCCAATAGTAGAAAACCATAGTGACCTACACCAATCGCCACCGTTTGCAGCAAAGCGTCGCTTTCTGCTGGCTCAATTGCTGTTTGAATGTCAATTAGGGAATTTGAGATTTTAAATTTTAGATTTTAGATAGAGGTAATTTATATCGAACTTAGCATCAGCGAGATTTGCCCCTCTGAACGAAGTACCCTCAGCATTTCCAATCTCTCGAACAATAGCGGAGAAAGACACAAATGCAAACCAAAGATACAGCAGCGACAGCAAACCGAAACACATACCCCAAAACAGTTTGTGAGTGCTCAGAAAAGCGCTCGCCGTTGCACTGAACAAAAAAGCCGCTGCGTAAGTCGCCACACTTCCAGCCGATGCGATCGCCACCTGTGCAAATTGGCCACGAATCCGGGAATTCACAAAAAACATTAACACCCCGCCGATCGACATTCCAGCAAGAGCAGCCTGGGAATTATTATTAGTTGCAGTCCCAGCATAGAAAAATCCCAACAAAGCTCCTGATAGAATAGCAGAAATTGTTCGTGCCAATCTACCCGCTTTTGAGGTTTTTGGCTGTTTGCTTGCGATCGCCGAAGCGAAGCCAGCAGCGCTCAAAACCCCGTACAGCAACAGAACAAAAGGCCAACTGCCGGAGCCCGGTATTTGTCCTTGAGATCCCAAAATCAGTCGAGTCAGAACATCGCCCACAACCAAACAAATCGCGATCGCCCCAGCACTCAAAACAGCTATCTGTCGCCTAGAAATCCCGATTTTCGCACCGAGAAAATTCGCCCCCGTTAACTGAGCATTTCTAAAATTGCAGCCTCGAACATCCGCACCGCTGAAATCAGCACCGTTAAGAACTTGTCCTTGGAACGATCGATTTCGTAAAATTTGATTGCTAAAATTATGGGAATCCGAATACTTCATATTAGTACAGGATGCTTAAAAATATATAAATCTCTCAGTGTTCCCGTCCCCCATCTCAAATCTAAAATGGTATGACTTATCGGCCCACGATCAAACAAATTTGGCAGATTCTCGGTCTCGGAATATTGCTCGCACCCATACTACTCTACAACATTCCCTACTTTTTGCGTCCCCAACAAACAAACGAAGCCCGATCGCTCTTTCAAGGAATAGCCTACCGCAAGGAATTTCGGACTAATCCGCGTCCCACCCTAATTCACATTGTTAGCATCGACCTAAAAGCGCCGGGAATAGGAATTTTTGTCACTCCCGGAAACCCAACACCCGATTTAACAGAAACCAATGCCCGCACGGCTACTGAATTCCTGAAAGAATTTAAATTGCAATTAGCAGTCAACGGCAATTTTTTTTATCCCTGCATCGAGAAAGCACCTTGGGATTACTATCCCCGCAGTGGCGATCGAGTAAATAATGTCGGACACGCCATTGCCAAAAGCCAAGCTTATTCTCAACCAAATCCAGACTTTCCCGCCCTTTGTTTTGATGCCAAAAACCGCGCTCAAATAATCGAAAACGGCACTTGTCCTGCGGGAACAGCCTATGCCGTTGCCGGAGATACTTTGCTGGTAAAAAATGGCCAGCCCGTAGCACAAAGTCAGGAAGAACGCAAGCAGGATAAACCCTATCCCCGTGCAGTCGCGGCGATCGACAAAACAGGCGATAAGTTGTGGTTAATTCTGGCAGACGGCAAGCAGAGGCTTTACAGTGAAGGGCTGAAATTGAGTGAAATAGCTGATATTTCGATGCAGTTGGGAGCGGAGACAGTGCTGAATTTAGATGGCGGCGGGTCGGTAACTTTTGCAGTAGCATCGCCGTCAGGAGCGAAACTGTTGAATGCTCCGATTCAGAATAAAATTCCCATGCAGGAACGTCCAATTGCCAATCATTTAGGATTTTATGCGCCGGAGAATTAGGGTTTTAACTGGCGCTTTAATCTCCGAAAAATGGGGTTAAAAAT
This sequence comes from Microcoleus sp. B4-C2, assembly GCF_036705265.1. Taxonomy (NCBI): domain Bacteria; kingdom Bacillati; phylum Cyanobacteriota; class Cyanophyceae; order Oscillatoriales; family Microcoleaceae; genus Microcoleus; species Microcoleus sp. B4-C2. Next base: position 4,322 of record NZ_JAUBUB010000136.1, on the reverse strand, counting down.
GATTCTATTGTATACTGCGCCCCAGCCGCTGATTGTAAAAAATCGGCGGTCAAAACCTCTTATAAAAAAAACGGTCTCCGCCTCCTCAAATAGATAGGGTATGGATGGCCTCCATTACTAATACAATCTACGCCAAAAGCTGTGCTGACTTCGAGGATTTCCACAAAACTAGCGCATTGATAATCTGTGTCTTCATATTGCTTAACTCGCTCAGGATTAATTCCTAGTATCGGGGCTAGTTCTTGTCGGCTAATTTTTGATGCTATGCGAGCTTTAATTAAAGCATTTGGCAACTTATTTAAAGTAGCAACTTTGAGCGGATTTTGCTAAATATTGTTGCACTGAACAAGTCGCTCATATTCAGCAACTTCTGACTTGAGCTCGTCCACTTGACTCTGATCTGAATCTCTATGAAGCTGCCATCGCACAGGTTCGTCTTTCAAACTCTCATTACTATCCAATTCAGCTACAGACTGCTAAAATCGCAGCAACCAATCTAAGGTATGCTGATATTGTTGCTCATTTTTGATCGTCATGGTTTCCACCTTGGTAAATTTACAGCAATAATTCCTTTAGGTGTATTTGTTCTTGTATCAAATTGAAAGAAGTCTATGTAGGCTGTCCCCGAATCATTAGCTGGGTAGTTGGCTGGAAAAATTTCACCTCTGTACTTGTTTTTCTGTTCGGCACGCCGCAGTCCAAAATTATATAAAGTAGGAGCAATAGATTTCAGGTAATCTCTATCAACCGTTTTTTGGCGCGGATTTGGTAACGCTGCCGGCTGGCTTTTTAATTGCTCTGGATATCCAGCATCTGTTTGGCGGCGACGCTGACTACCAGGCTAAGTGTACTGGGTCGAACAAATTTTTCAAGCTCATTAACCGCACCTTCCCTGGAGTGGCGACTTTCCAGAGGAAGCTAAGCAGTTTTTCTCGTTGGCGTTTCTGTGGGATCGCCCCAAGGAAACGGAAGTTGTGGCAATTCCGGTTTTTGCAGGGTTCAAAGACTATCTGGCGGCTTATTTGGATTTGGTCGATCGCGCCGAACAGATGACATGGGGCGCAAAGTTAGATAGTATCTAACAAGCTCAACTGTAATATCTGCCGTATCGTGCCGAAAAAAACCCGGCCGAGGGAATGTTTAAGCGGTTCTACGGCGAGGAATGGATCGAAGAGTATATTCACGAATTTTTGTTCAATTGGGAACAGAAGCTGGCACAATTGGTAAGTAACAAGAATTAATTTTAATAGAAGCTTCAGCCACTACACTTATTAGTGTAGGTTGGCATGAGGAAAATGCCAATGGTCAAAAAAAATCGCAATGTAGTTAGTTCCAATTCAGAAAGTAAAGTCAAAGTCGGACTTTCGCTGACTTCTTCTAGTGCCGATCGATTAAACGTGATCGCTCGCAAGCTCGGAATATCAAGGTCGGAACTCCTAGAACGCTTGGCACAAGGCGCTCTGGATATTTCTAAGGACAAGACGGAAGTTACTGTCACTTGGAAAAAAGGTGAAGAAACTGAGGTAGAGGCAGCCCCCTTGCAAGGGGAAACAGCCGAAGAAAGCGAAGTTAATGACGCTGTAACGGCAGAAACTCTATCGGACTCGGTGATTGTAAAGCCAAATCCGATGCCAGAAAGTTACGAAAGTTTACAGCAGCAGTTGAGTGAACGCGAAAGTTCGATCGCTTCTTTACAGCAGCAACTCGCTACCGAAAAGCAAAATCTCGAAAGCCAATTAGCCGAAACAGTAGCGAAGTCAAGTTACGAAAGTTTACAGCAGCAGTTGAGTGAACGCGAAAGTTCGATCGCTTCTTTACAGCAGCAACTCGCTACCG
>NZ_JAUBUB010000136.1:0-2386 GCF_036705265.1 Microcoleus sp. B4-C2 | reverse complement strand
CAAATCGCTGAAAAAGAACACCGCGAACACGAGTTTGTGCAACAGCTAGCCGAAAAATCCAGTGCTCTGGAATCTTTACAGCACCAAATCGCTGAAAAAGAACACCGCGAACACGAGTTTGTGCAACAGCTAGCCGAAAAATCCAGTGCTCTGGAATCTTTGCAGCACCAAATCGCTGAAAAATCCGCTGCTGTGGAATCCTTGCAGCAGCAATTCGCCACCGAAAAGCAAAATCTCGAAAGCCAATTCCAGCAAACCGTGTCGAAGTCGAGTTACGAATCTTTGCAGCACGAGTTAGCAGAAAAGTCAAGTGCGATCGGCGAATTCCAAGTTCAACTAACCAAGTTGCACTCTCTAGAAAATCAATTGAGCCAGAGTGCGGCGATACAGCGAAATTACGACGCTTTGCAGCAACAGTCTCAAGAACAGCTAAGAACCATCAAAGCTTTACGGGAACAGCTAGGTCAAATGCAGGCTGTGGCTGGGATTGGCGAAGCTTATCTCAACAAGTGGCGCCGTCAGTGATTCTCTAATCAACACGGCACTGTCTAACGCTCCGGGTGCGCCCGGAGCACTTTACCCCTAAAACGTCCTCTAAACTCGGACGACTGCTCTTGTAGCGATAGATTTCAACCTGTCGCTACAAGAGCTTTTTATTGCAAAATATGAGCATAATATTAAGAAATATTACAATAAATAAATTTATGACAGGCGATCGCACCCCTGAGAGCAAATCCAGTCCCACAGACACTAAGGGCCGCGTCACGGTAATTGGAGGCGGAATCGGCGGGCTGACAGCAGCCGCCCTGCTAGCCCACAGAGGATACAAAGTGCTAGTCTTAGACCAGGCGATCGTCCCCGGAGGATGCGCTTCCACCTTCAAACGCAAAGGCTTTACCTTCGATGTCGGCGCCACGCAGGTTGCAGGATTGGAACCCGGAGGCATTCACCACCGAATTTTCTCAGAATTAGACATAGAACTTCCCGCCGCGACACCCTGCGATCCCGCTTGTGCGGTGTTTTTGCCGGGAGAAACAGCACCGATTAGCGTGTGGCGAAATCCGCAAAAGTGGCAGCAAGAAAGGCAGCGGCAATTCCCCGGAAGCGAACCTTTTTGGCAATTATTGTCTGCATTGTTCAAAGCTAGCTGGAAGTTTCAAGGGCGCGATCCAGTTTTACCGCCCAGAAACTTATGGGATTTCTGGCAATTAATTCAAGCAGTTCGCCCCGACACTCTAATTACTTTGCCTTTCACTTTTATGACAGTGGGAGATGCTTTGCGGCTTTGCGGGTTGGGAGACAATTTGCGCTTGAGAACTTTTCTGGATTTGCAGTTAAAATTGTATTCTCAAGTTGATACCGAAGAAACGGCACTACTTTACGCGGCAACGGCTTTAGGAGTTTCGCAAGAGCCACAGGGATTGTATCATCTACAAGGAAGTATGCAGGTATTGAGCGATCGACTCGTAGGGGCGATCGAACTCTACGGCGGCAAAGTCCTGTTGCGGCATACAGTTGAAAGTATTGTCACAGCAAATGGCAAAGCCACCGGTACAGTGATTCGCAATCAAAAAACAGGCGAAGTTTGGACAGAAACTGCCGATCGCATTGTTGCCAACGTGACAGCGCAAAATCTAGTAAAATTGTTGTCAAGCGAGCCAAGTGTCGGCAATTTAACAGATAATTTATCGGTTAAATCAGAGACTTCAGAGACAACAAATCAACTCCCAAATCAAATGGCAGGCTACAAATATCGAGTAGATAAATTGCCGCCCGCATCCGGTGCATTTGTCATATATTTGGGAGTGCATGAAAGCGCAATTCCGGCAAATTGTCCGCCCCACCTTCAGTTTCTCTACGATTACGACGGCGAGATTGGGGAGAATAATTCATTATTTGTTTCTGTTAGCCATCCGGGTGATGGGCGAGCACCGGAGGGAATGGCGACAATTATCGCTTCGTCATTTACTGATACTCGAATGTGGTGGAATTCGGTTGATTATGAAGGATTGAAGCAAAAATATACCGCAGGGGCGATCGCCCGTTTGAGCGAATATTTCAATTTGACGCCAGAGTCGATCGTACACCAAGAAGCCGCCACACCCCGCACCTTTGCCCGCTATACAGCGAGAGATAGAGGCGTTGTGGGTGGCATCGGGCAGCGAATACCAACCTTCGGCCCCTTCGGATTTGCCACTCGCACACCAATTAAAAACTTGTGGTTAGTAGGTGACTCCACCCATCCCGGAGAAGGCACTGCCGGTGTTTCCTATTCTGCTTTAACAGTAGTGCGGCAAATGGAAGCCGCCTCTAAAATCTAAGGAATGAGAATTAAATAACTTCCACAAGTTTGTGGGATGGGCGTCCCGCCCGTCCAAAAAGGACG
>NZ_JAUBUB010000135.1:3216-14107 GCF_036705265.1 Microcoleus sp. B4-C2 | reverse complement strand
AGATAGCACTCAGTTTTTTCGCTTCTGTGCTTTATTGCGTAAGCATCCCTATTTAAAAACTGTCCGGAGTATTGTAAGAGAAGATATAAATAAATCAAATTTTCGATCGACAATGGAAAGATATCAAATTTCTCACTCTTCTAATTTCCTCAATCTAAATTTCGTAGAAAAAGGTAGCATCAACGTCTGCACAGAAGCCTCACAGCCTCCCAAAACTTCACAAAACTCACCCCCAACACAAACCTCAACTGAAGACGACACCCAACAGAAACCGCGACTCGATTTAAGAGATGCACCGGAACTCAGAACATTCTACAACTACCCCAACTCACCCCTCACCGCCCTCGAAAATGCGATCGCCCGCCAAAACTGCCGCCTCCTCACCATCACAGGCATGGCAGGCACCGGCAAAAGTGCGATCGCCCGTCACCTCATCCCCCAAATTCAAACTCAATTCGATCGCATCATCTGGCTCAGTCTCCGCACCTCCCCACCCCTGGAAACAACTCTTAAAAATCTTATTCAATTTCTATCAGATAGAACAGATATTAACTTTTCCGCCAACATCGATGCTCAGTTGTCAATCCTAATAGAAACATTGCGCGAAAATCGCTGTCTCATCATCCTCGATGACGTGCAGCAAATTCTCATCAGCGGGCAACTTGCAGGAAATTATAAACCCGGATATGAAAACTACGGAACCATATTTAAACTCATCGGCGAAATTCCCCACAATAGCTGCTTAATTCTCAATAGTTGGGAACCTCCCTCAGACATCATCACATTCACCGACGATAATTCAGCAGTATGTTTATTACAGTTAACTGGTTTAGGTGAAGCAGCAACAGAAATTCTTAGACAAAAGGGTTTGTTGGATGAAAAAGCCTGGGCCGAATTGATTAACCTTTATCAAGGTAATCCCCTGTGGTTAAAATTAGTCGCTCAAACCATTAACAACTTATTTAACGGTAGAGTCTCTCAATATTTAAGTTATCAACCAGTATTTTTAGGTGACGAATTGACACCGATATTCCAGCAACATTATCAGCGGTTGTCGGGAATAGAAAAACAGGCGATTTCCCAACTTAGTAATGAAATCGAGCCTGTTTCCTTTACCCAATGGATGGCAAAATGTCAAGGATCGCAAGGCGAATTATGTAAAGCAATTCAATCTTTAGCCAGACGGGGAATGATCGAAAAATTGAGCTATGAATCTGAAACAGTTTTCACGATTCCACCTGTGTTAAAACAGTATGTTAAAATGGTTGCAGAATAGTCTTAAATATCTAGCTAAATGAGATAAAACAATGACCGCAACTCCTACCCAACCTAAGCAGATGCTCAGTTTCGAGCAATTTGTAAAGCAACTTCCCGATGAAGAGGGCCGCTATGAACTTGTGAATGGAGAAATTGTGAAAATATTACCAATCAGACTGCATGAGGATGTTGCCGATTTTCTAATCAAACAATTTGATAGAGAGGTCGATCGCGTCCCCCTCAATTACAGGGTATCTGGCAGATTTATGCTGAGGACATTAACCCCGAATGGTAAAGAACAAGGCCGCCATCCTGATGTTACAGTAGTAGACAAAACCCTCTGGGAATCGCAGCCCTTCGCCTATTCAGCCCTAACTGAACCACCACAATTAGTTGTAGAAGTTGTCTCAACAAATTGGGAAGATGATTATATCGACAAGCTGGATGAATATCAGCGGCTGGGAATTTCTGAATATTGGATTGTCGATTATTTAGCTTTGGGTAGCAGAAACTATTTGGGCAACCCGAAAGAACCGACTGTTTTTGTTTACCTGCTTGATGAAAATGGCGTTTATCAAATGACTGCTTATCGAGGGAGCGATCGCATTATATCTCGAACTTTTCCCGAATTAGCATTGACAGCAGAACAAATCTTGGATGTATAGCAGTTGACAGTTGCTGTAGGGTGCGTCGCTATCAAAAACCCTCAAAAAGAGCGACCATCTCACAGCGACGCACCTTACAAACCGGGTTCAGTAAACAAGATTGTTTTTGGGCTAACAAGCGCGAGCGCACAACGCTGAGATCCGGTTGAATACCTAACAAACGCTGACGGACGGAATCTGCTAATTGCTCGCGATAATTGAGATAAGCTTCTACTGCTTCTTGGTGTCGGAGATAATAGCCGATCGCACTATAGACATCGGACAATGACAGAGTTGAATAACGCTGCACAATAGATTCCGGCGACGCACCATCCTGAAAAGCTCGAATCACCAATTCCAGCAAAACTCTTGAGTTTCCCACCCGAATAGCTCCTGTTGCATCTTCTCGAAAAGGAGGCGCTTCAACTTCCAAAACAAGATTCATCTATTAATATCCCTCAAAATCACTATAGTATTTTTTCGATTCACTCTTAAGATTATAGCTAACTTATCTCGCTTGTCTGCGAAGGCAGACTTCGTGTGTGCAGATGCGATTGAAACCGCCGGAATACTGGTTTATGAACAGGCAAGATGCCTGTTCCACAATAAAATTAACTCTTTGTGGAACAGGCATCTTGCCTGTTTCTGACGAACTTTTCCCTTCCCTCAAACTACGATCGCATCGCCTGTTTTTGCTCCGCCTTCAAATCGCGGTTGCTAGCAGCAGCCAACTCCGCATCCAACAGCGTCTTACCAGTCGCAGCCAAATACACATCATCCAAACTCGGCCGAGATTGAGCAATCCCAAAAGTAGGCAATCCCGCATCTTTTAAAGCTTGCTGAATAGTCACCAGCGCATCGCTTTGCGGTGTTACTACTAAATTGAGAGAATTTCCTTGAGCCGTATTGACAATTACTTCCTGCACAAAAGGCAGCGATTGCATCAGATTTTTAGCTTTTTCGGCTTCTTCGATCGGCGAAAACTCCCGAATCCGTAGAGTCACCCGATCGCCTCCAACCCGATTTTTCAACTCTTCTGGCGTGCCCTCAGCAATCACCGTACCCTTATCAATAATCGCCACGCGATCGGCCAAAGCGTCAACTTCTTCGAGATAATGGCTCGTAATCAAAACCGTCGTACCTTCCTCCCGCAAGCGGCGCAGGAAATCCCACACTACCACCCGGCTTTCAATATCGAGCCCGACAGTCGGTTCGTCTAACACCAAAACATCCGGCTGGTGAAGCAACCCAGCAGCTAAGTCAAGGCGTTTGCGGATACCGCCGGAATAAGTGCCCGTCTTTTTATTTTCCCACTCCTCCAAACCGAGGAGTTTCACCATTTCGTCAATCCGCCCTTTAATCCTAGGGCGCGGCAAATGGTAAAGCGCTGCTTGCAGTTGCAGGAGTTCCCGCCCCGTCAGCACCTTATCCAGAGCCACTTCTTGGGCGACATAGCCTAGTCTTTGTCTAGCAATTCTCGGCTGGCTGACAGCAGAAATGCCAGACACTTCAATGCGTCCGCTATCGGGCGCACTCAAAGTACAAAGTACCCGCAGGGTTGTGGTTTTGCCTGCACCGTTGGGGCCTAGCAAACCAAATATTTCCCCCGGTTCTACCTTGAAGGAAACATCTTTAACGGCTTCTACAGTGCCGTAGCGTTTCTGAAGATTTTCAATTAAAACGGCGGGAGCCATATATTTTGGGGATGAACTGGTTGTTAATATTTTGACACTTCCGGGCTCAAATTGCCGGAATCGTCGATCGACCTATACGACTCGGTGTGCTTGTAACGATCGCACACTCCTCCTCAACCGGAAACTGCTTATAGTTTTGATTTTTAATATCAGTTTAAAAAGTATTAACTTTCTAGCGGTTCTCAACCCTGATATTCATCAGTTTTCCCACTATTTAATCTCCCATCTCAAATCATGTCCGGTCAATTAACCATGATTCCTGTAGGGGCCCGTGAGCCAAGATATTGAATAGAAACGGGAAAATCTGTAAACCCGCCCTGGCCTTTAATCGCGGTCAATCGATCGGACATGATATCAAATCCAAAAAATTATGAGTTTTGAGTTAATTCTAACTTTGCAGTTAACAACTCAAAACTCACAATTGTTCAACAAGTAGAGATGCACCCGAAACCTGTTATTTTATAATTATCTCTACCTATAGGCTGATGTGTAGCGAGATTTTGATAATTAACACACTGGGCAAACACATCACACTTTCGATCCCACTATTAAACACAAAAAACTTCCCGAATTGGCAAGTTCTCCTTGTAACGAGTTCCCAAAAAATGTAACTGTAGGCTCGTGAGATCAATCCCGATAGTTATCAGTCATCACCAATTCTTTAATCGAAAATCGAAAATCGACAATCGAAAATGGTATTAACTCCTTTACAGAGAGTGGTTGCCAGGTCTTTAATCGACAATTTTTACCCAACCGCGGCGAACGTTGTACAGCAGTCGGTTGATGATGGCATACTCATCTTCATTCAGTGTTCTTTCTAAGAGTGCAGATCTGAGCTGTCTCCGGTCGTGGCGAGTCACGACACTGGAGAACATGACCTGACCAAATAACTCTTCGAGTGTCATTTGGGATACTGACATGATAAACCTCCTAGTTGATTGAGACAGATAAAATTTTAACAGGCTTGTTGTATTTGTATTATGCACTCTGGGAGCGACTTCACAGGCGATCGAAAACATTGACACGGTGTGATTTTTTGGTTAAAAATCTGTGACCGAGACTTTGATGCCCAGTGACTTGGATCTCTTAAATTGGTGATGCTTGTCACGGAAGTCAGAAGTCAGAAGTCAGAAGTCAGAAGTCAGAGGGAAAAAGACCATCAAGCGCGATCGCCCTCAACAACTCTCCATCTCGTCCTCATCAGAAAAATGGGTAGAAACCCCGTCCTTTTAGGACGGCTTTACATTTTTGATTTACTACCGCCTTGGGACTGGTTAGCTCGGTGTGCTTTTGTGTTGCACTTTCAACGGGACAATTACCGCCTCAAACTTCCCAGCCCTGTACGCATAGTGTTTTGCTCTTTTCGAGCCTCCCTTGCGGGGTAATGTTAGCTTTCGACAATGTTTTGAGAGCTTGTTAGGCCCAAAGCACTGTTCCTGTTACCTGAGAACTGTTTAACCTTCAGCGACAGAGCAAGGAACTAGCTACGCATTCCAGGGTGTCGTGACTCTCAAAACGTAGGCAATTAAGCCTTAGTCTGGTCAGTACGGCTTTCGAGATTTCTCTTTCAAGCCTCATGCCTTTAGGCTGAGGTTCCTGACGGCTTCTCAACCTCATTTTCCCCTATGCCAATTTTCCAGCTAATTGAGGCATCGGTCAATAGTCGCCACAACCGACTCGGCCAACTCTTTGAGCGCGTAACCCCCCTCCAAACCAAAGGCGATGCGGCGGGTGATTTGCAAGCAGTATCCGGTGAAAGTACCGTAATCTGACGGCGCCAGAGTCATACTCGCCAGTGGATCGGACGCAGTAGCGTCATAACCAGCGCTGACAATCAACAAATCCGGTTCAAATTTGGACAAAAAAGGCACGACAAGAGATTCAAAGGCGCTCAGGTATTCAGCAATGCCACTGCCAGGATAGAGGGGAATGTTCAGCACGTTGTCGTAGGCACCTCGCTCCTCGGCATCTCCCGTTCCCGGATAGCAAGGAGATTGATGCAGGGAACAGTAGCCAATTTGCCGGCAGCTTTCCACCAAAGATTGAGTGCCGTTGCCGTGGTGCACGTCCCAGTCAAGGACGGCGACGCGGTTGATTCCCGGCTGTTCCAGGGCGTAGTGAGCGGCGATCGCAGCATTGGAAAACAAGCAAAAACCCATCGCGCGGGCGTTTTCAGCGTGGTGTCCCGGCGGCCTGGCCAGCACAAAAGCCGGTTCCCCCGCAACCACCACTCGATCGACCCCATCGAGCCAAGCACTCGTCGCCAGCAGCGCTACGTCGTAACTTTCAGCAGAAATCGGCGTATCACCGTCGAGGTAGCCGCCTCCCCGATGAGCCAAATGTTCGATTTCTTTGATGTATCTTTGCGAGTGAACTTTTTTGATAGCCGATAACAGTTGTTGTTCGCGCTGCGCCACTGGGGTGGGCAGTTGCCACTCAATTTGATCCGCCCAAGGAGCAGCTTTCAGAGCGTTGACGATCGCCGTTAAACGTTCTGGTCGCTCTGGGTGAAGCATTCCAGTCTTGTGCAGCAAGAAATCTTCGGAGTAGATGACGGGTAGCATCGGCTGATTTTAGATTTTAGATTTTAGATTTTAGATTTTTAGTTAGCTTTAAGAAGGCCTTCGGTTTTGTGAAATTAAAATTTCGATCGAGTAACCATTTTAATTTCTTAGATGGCCGTCAAAAAAACTCACGAAAGCATGAAACCCGACCGCCTAAAAAAACCTTTTTAGCTTTTGCCAACTGCTGACAAAATCACCAACTGACAAATTATCAATTGTGCTGGTTTCGTCCCTTAATTTTTCTGGCAACTTTCCCATAAATTCCAAGGCAAATTGTGATATAATTTCAGGAGTAATTGGCAATATTTGGCAGCTCTACTGAATCCAAACCGATTTTATCGCATTTTTGAGATTTATAGCCGTCAAATTTAAATTTTTAACGGAGTTTTTCAACCTATGAGCACCTCTGAGTCGCGGATAATCCCGACGGATCTGGGTAATGAGATGTCCCGATCGTACTTGGAATACGCCATGAGCGTAATAGTCGGTCGGGCGCTACCAGATGCCAGGGACGGTCTCAAGCCCGTTCACCGACGCATTCTCTACGCCATGAACGAATTGGGCTTGACTCCCGATCGACCTTTCCGCAAATGCGCCCGCGTCGTGGGGGAGGTGCTGGGCAAGTATCACCCGCACGGAGATACAGCGGTTTACGACGCCCTGGTGCGGATGGCTCAGGATTTCTCCATGCGGGAACGCCTGATCAACGGCCACGGCAACTTCGGCTCCGTTGACAACGACCCGCCCGCTGCCATGCGGTACACCGAATGTCGCCTCACAGCTCTCACTAGCGACTCCATGCTGCGCGACATCGACTCGGAAACAGTTGATTTCGGCGACAACTTCGACGGTTCCCAGCAAGAACCCCTTGTACTCCCGGCACGCATCCCCCAAATTTTGCTCAACGGTTCCTCCGGGATTGCTGTAGGGATGGCCACCAACATTCCGCCCCACAATTTAGGCGAAATAATTGACGGTTTAGTAGCACTAATTCACAATCCAGCAATTACTGACCTGGAATTGATGCAGTACATCCCCGGCCCGGACTTTCCCACCGGAGGGCAAATTCTGGGTAGAGGCGGCATTCGCGATGCTTACACCACCGGGCGCGGTTCGATTACAATGCGCGGAGTCGCCGGCATTGAAACCATCGAACATCCCGGCCGCCCCGACAAAGAAGCAATTATTATCACCGAATTGCCTTACCAAACAAACAAGGCAGCCCTAATTGAGAAAATTGCCGAACTTGTCAACGACAAAAGATTAGATGGTATTTCCGACATTCGCGACGAAAGCGATAGAGACGGAATGCGGATCGTGATCGAACTCAAGCGCGACGCCTATCCCCGCGTCGTCCTCAACAACCTCTATAAACAAACACCCCTCCAAGCCAACTTTGGAGCCAATATGTTAGCGCTAGTAAATGGGGAACCCCAACTACTTACGCTCTCCCAATTCCTCAATGTCTTCCTAGACTTCCGCATTGAGACAATTACTCGCCGGACTCAATATGAGCTCCGCAAAGCAGAAGAACGCGACCACCTTCTGCAAGGCTTATTAATTGCCCTAGACAACTTAGATGCAATTATTCACCTAATTCGCGCCGCTGCCGACTCTGCAGCAGCCAAACAGGAATTGATGGATAATTACGGTCTTTCGGAACAACAATCCGACGCAATTCTGCAAATGCAGCTCCGGCGTTTGACAGCATTAGAAGCGCAAAAAATCCAGCAAGAACACGAAGAACTGCGAACTAAAATAGCCGATTTGGAAGATATCTTAGCGCGCCGGGAACGCATCTTAGAAATCGCCGAATTTGAAGCAGTCGAAATCCAAACCAAAATCGCCACTCCTAGGCGCAGCGTCATCGAACACGCCGAAGGAGAAATCGATGAAAGAGATTTAATTGCCAACGAACAAGCAATTATTCTGATCACCGAGCAAGGCTACATCAAGCGGATGCCAGTCAGCACTTTCGAGGCCCAAAGTCGCGCTACTCGCGGCAAAGCAGGCGCGAAAATGAAAGAAGACGATGGAGTAGAACATTTCCTTTCCTGCTGCGATCACGATAGCGTTTTGTTCTTCAGCGACAGAGGTGTAGTTTACTCTGTCAAAGCTTATCAAATTCCCGTCTGTTCCCGGACTGCCCGCGGCACTCCCGTGGTGCAACTGCTGCCGATTCCTATAGAAGAAAAAATCACTTCTATGGTGTCAGTGACAGAATTCACCAGCGAAGAATACTTGGTCATGCTGACTCGCGGCGGCTACATCAAGAAAACCGCACTTTCAGCTTTTGGCAACATCCGCACTAATGGATTAATCGCCATTTCTCTAGAAGAAGGCGACCAACTGCGCTGGGTGCGGAGAGCAAAAGTTGGTGACAGCATCATCATCGGTACGCGCCAAGGCATGGCAATTCATTTCCGCACTAATCACGAACAGTTGCGCCCAGTCGGCCGCGCGACGCGGGGTGTAAAATCAATGAAATTGCGATCGGGCGATGAGTTGATTAGCATGGACATTTTGCCCAGTTCAATTGTTGCCGAAATCGCTGAATTGGAAACTGAAGACTCCGAATTTGAGGGAGCTAATATTGCTCAATTAGAAACGGACGAAGCGGAATTTGAAGGGGCAGAAAGTGCTGAATTGGAAACGGAAGATGAAGAATTAGAATTGCAAGCAGAGGAAATTGAAGGCGAAGAGGTTGAAGAAATTTCGACAGTTAGCAGCGAAGTTCCTTCGGTGTTGGTAATCACCACCAACGGCTACGGCAAACGGGTTCCTGTTTCTCAATTCCGCCTACAAAGACGGGCAGGCAAAGGATTGACGGCTACTAAATTTAAGTCGAAAAAGGGTAAGGATCAGGTAGCAGCCCTGCGAATTGTCAACGAAGATGACGAATTGATGATCATTACCAACCGAGGTATTATTATCCGTCAGGCGGTGAGTGCAATTTCTACTCAATCGCGCACAGCAACGGGTGTGCGGGTGCAGCGGTTAGATGAGGATGATTCGATCGTAGCTGTGGCTTTAGTGCCGGCTGCTGGTGAAGAATCGGCGGAAGAATCGGAATCTGAGGAAGTGGCAGAATAGTCCTAGGTTAATAGTTTGTAAGGTGCGCGCTGCGTACCTTACTGCTGAATGGTAAAAATGCGATCGTCCATACTCTGAAGTTTTCCCTCAAAAGTCAAAGATTTTTTCCGGTGAGGTAATGATGAGTCAACTCCAAACCTCAACTACTAACCGATACCTGGATTACAGCGACTTGGGATGAATATATAGAAATTATTAAACAGCCGGAGTACGATCGAGCAAAATCCTACTACTACAACGGACTATTGAGGATTGAAATGGCAGCAGTCGGGCCAGATCATGCTGATGACAACGGAGTTATCGTCATCTTAATCAATTTATTGGGCATTGCTAAAGGTATAAAAATGAGACTGCTGGTCAACTGTAGCTACGCCAAAACAGGTGTCAGAGGCGCTCAACCTGATGCTTCTTAGGAATGAGAATTAAATAACTTCCACTCTTGAAAGTGGGATGGGCCTAAGAGCCCATCCAAAAAGGACGGGCTCTTAGGCCCATCCCACAATAACAATTAAAATTGTAAGTTATTTAATTCGCGATCCTAAGCATCTACTTTGTATCTTTATTGATAAGTTAGATTTAGACCCGGATTTGATGTTAAACCATCCTAAGCTTCCTTCAGTCTTGTCTTATGGTACTTTGGCTGCTTAAAAACAGTCCGGAGTATTGATTCACCAATTGACAGAGGAATGTTGTATAATCTACATTCAAATAAACCAATTTCTGCACCCATTAAGTCAAAATTGATATGACAGAGAAATCCCACATTTTTTTAGCTGGTGCTAGTCGAGGCGTCGGCTTAGAAATCGCCAAATGTCTGACAGCACAAAAGATGCAAGTAACTGCACTTTTGCGATCGCCCGCAACCAGCACCGAATTAGAAGCAATGGGCATCAAAGTCGTGACTGGCGATGCTTTGGATGCTGCAGCTATGGAAGCGGCGATGGCTGGCGGCGATTCAATTCATGCCGTAATCAGCACAATTGGCGGCTTGCCCAAAGATGGAGAAAGAGCCGATTATTTGGGCAACAAAAACTTGATTGATGCGGCGGTCAAAGCAGGCGTGCAAAAATTTATTTTAGTTTCATCAATCGGCAGCGGTAATAGTGTCGGCGCTTTGCCGCCCCAAGCTTTAGAAACTTTGCGCCCGGTTTTAATTGAAAAGGAAAAAGCCGAAAATCATTTGATAGAAAGCGGGATGATTTATACAGTGATTCGTCCGGGCGGACTCAAATCGGAACCTGCCACAGGCAACGGTATTTTAACAGAAGATTGTCGAGTTGCTGGAACTATTCACCGGGCAGATGTAGCGCAGCTAGTTTGTCAGTGTTTAGTTTCTGATGCTGCTAACAATAAAGTTTTGTCGGCGGTAGATAAACAGATGGTTTACGGCAATCCAGAATTTGAGGTATTAACTTTCTAGGGGTTGGTTTAGCGCAAAAATAAGCTGTCGGGCATCTAAATTATATTTTTTGGGCGGGCTAGAAGCCCACCCCACAAGAAAATTGAACTTTTGTGGAACAGGCATCTTGCCTGTTCAAAAAAATCCTGCGCCCACCCGATAGGAAAATTGAACTTTTGTGGAACAGGCATCTTGCCTGTTCAAAAAAATCCTGCGCCCACCCGATAGGAAAATTGAACT
>NZ_JAUBUB010000135.1:0-3116 GCF_036705265.1 Microcoleus sp. B4-C2 | reverse complement strand
TTTGTGGAACAGGCATCTTGCCTGTTCAAAAAAATCCTGCGCCCACCCCACAAGAAAATTGAACTTTTGTGGAACAGGCATCTTGCCTGTTCAAAGAAATGGTGCCTGATATGAGTAAAACCCGATCGCACTCAAGAATCGAAAGGCTTAATCCACGATCGCCCGATCGCCCAATCCAAAACCAAACCCGCGATCGCAAATAATACCACACTCTCGACACCGCGAACCGCAAACGGCAATAACTCCTGTAGGGCGGGCATCTTCCCGGGCTCAAAAAACAATCCAGCATCCAACTGTCCAAAAGCCCGCACCAACCCAAAAGCCAACACCGCACCAGATTTAAGCTGCGGGTTAACATCTCGGCGAATCGCATAGCGGTAAGTCACGCCGAACAAAAAACCGCCCAAAAGTGCGATCGTCCCTCGGGCGGCAAAATTTAGGTCAATTTCCCTTACCTGCAAACTCGCCAGAGAATCCCACCTATCCGCTAGAATTAAGCTATTACCAAGGGCGATCGCCCCAAAACCCAGCAAACAAGAAAAAGCAGCAACAGTCCCTGCCTTCAAAGATTCTACCCGTTCAGCCGCACTAAAATTTGACGAATCCTTCACAGCGCCCTCATTTCAAAAATGGCTCAAATTGACTTATCATAAGGGTTGAAGTCACTTTGTACAGTTTGTTCAATAAATAGCTATGGATATTTTGTCACTCGGTTGGGTTTCGGTGCTAGTTCTGTTCTCCTTCTCAATTTCAATGGTAATTTGGGGACGCAACGGTTTCTAGATTCCAGAATAGCTTGCGGGGCAAGCTTTTTAACGGCCCCGCATTTTTTTTAAATCCTATTTAACCAAATCAAAATAACAGGAGTTGCAAACATGACAGGTAAAAAAATATTAATGCTAGTCGGCGACTTTGTAGAAGACTACGAAGTAATGGTTCCCTTCCAAGCACTGCAAATGGTAGGTCACACCGTCCACGCCATCTGCCCGGAAAAAGCTGCAGGCCAAACAATTCGCACCGCAATTCACGACTTTGAAGGCGATCAAACCTACAGCGAAAAACCCGGTCACAACTTCACTTTAAACGCGACTTTTGACGAAATCAACCCCGCCGACTACGACGCTTTGATTATCCCCGGAGGACGCGCCCCAGAATACATCCGCCTCAACGAACAAGTGCTGCAAATTACCCGCTACTTTGCCAACAGCAAAAAGCCGATCGCATCTATATGTCACGGCTTACAGGTTCTAACCGCCGCCGGCGTACTCGAAGGCAAACGGTGCACCGCATACCCCGCTTGCAGCCCTGACGTACTCCGGGCCGGCGGCAAATATACAGAAGTTCCCGTTACCGAAGCCGTAGTCGATGGCAATTTAGTCACCGCCCCCGCGTGGCCCGCACATCCTAACTGGTTGGCTGAATTGCTGAAAGTTTTGGGAACGAAGATCGAACATTCAGATAGTCATTAGTCATTAGTCATTAGTTAGGATCGCGAATTAAATAACTTACAAATTTAATTGTTATTGTGGGATGGGCGTCCCGCCCGTCCTTTTTGGACGGGCGGGACGCCCATCCCACTTTCAAGAGTGGAAGTTATTTAATTCTCATTCCTTATTAGTCATTAGTCATCAGTTATTAGTTATTAGTCACATGAAAATTTTCACAGTCAAAGTAAAACCGAATTCCAAACAGCAAAGCATCGCAGAACAACCCGACGGCAGCCTCACGGTACATCTCAAATCGCCGCCTGTGGAGGGTAAAGCCAACCAAGAATTAATCATGCTGTTGGCGAAAAAGTTTAAAGTGCCGAAATCTGCGATCGGCATTAAATCAGGTCTTTCCTCCAGAAATAAACTTGTGGAAATTCCAATGGAACCTTTAACTTAGAAATAAAGGTAATAACAAATCTATCTAAAGAGAGATACAGACTCAACTTGAAAATCATATATTAGTAGTTGTAGAGTTAGAATAAAAAATTATGAACATTGAAAATAGAGTCGAAGCCACAGCGAAGAATATTGAAGGCAAAATCCAAGAAGCTGTTAGCGAAGTCACAGGCAATCAGAAAGATAAATTAGAAGGTCAAGCCAAGCAGGATGAAGCATCAGCAATTCACCTGAAAGAAGACCTCAAAGATAAAGCAAAAGAGATTGTAGACCGAGCTTAGTAACAGTATTCGCTACAAGTTTCCTGCCTACTAAATCCCGCAAACGATATGTTTGCGGGATTTTTTATAATGAGCCTAAATGATTTGTACCAATATCTTGGGGTGGGTTTTACCAACGATAATTGCTGGCAAAATTCATCGGGTAACTGCCCCTACAGATTCTACTAACTCATAGTGTAAAAGCATTAATTTTGTGGCGGGAATTGTTTCCATTGCATAAGTTGTGCCATCTTGATGAGAAAATTCTACCTCAAAAGCACTGCCATCAAATTCCATCACAACTGTTCCTACTTGTCCTTTATATAATTTAATGATTTGTTTTGTTTCAAAATGGGTGGCGTCTAAATCTTCAGTTAAAGCAACAATATCTAGGTCTTTAATTGTTTTCATTGTTTTTACCTCACTTTTTGACGGGATAACAACTTGTTAATCTGGGAAACTTTCACCTAAGCGGACGATCCAAGCTGCTAGAATCAGAGATTCACCTACTTCGGTTTTCAGCAAAAATTTCATGTTGTAATGTGTTCCGTATTCATTGTTTTTTTGAATAACAACATCTTCGTTGATAGCAGCTTCTTTTAAAGCCTGTTTGAGCCTTTCAGCATTTTTTAGGGTAATGCCTAACTTACTGGCAAACAAAACAGCTTTATTTTTTCCTTCTTGATGATTCGGATTTAGAGAATATTCTTCTATTTTATTGCCTAAATCTGCTAGATGACCATTGGGCAGTTTCACTATTAATAACTGTTTTTGAAGGACAAAAGAGAATATTAGTCGCCTACAATAATCGACTTTTACTCATATGTCAATTATATCGTCTTTGAGTTGGGGGGCGGGTTTATCGAGATTATTGATGGGTGGCAAAATTTATGGGTGAACCCGCCCCTTGTATCTTAAAAGAGTGAGTCAGGCGATTGCCACGTCATTGATTAGATCATACCGACAAGTG
>NZ_JAUBUB010000134.1:12115-15048 GCF_036705265.1 Microcoleus sp. B4-C2 | reverse complement strand
CGCCCGTCTTTTTTGGACGGGCGGGACGCCCATCCCACAATAACAATTAAAATTGTAAGTTATTTAATTCGCGATCCATAGTGCTGTAAGCAGTGGCTATATTTCCCATAAAAATTAACTTGGGAAAGGATTTGATTTTTTTGGGAAATGTCTATTGCAGATATCCATCAGCATGAGAAAATGGCATACACATTGGATGGAATGTGCTGTATCATATAGCAATTCTATTTCGTGTGTGAAGAGGATTTATTTTTTTTATTAACCGCAGAGGGCGCAGAGGTCACAGAGAAAGAGAAAAGAGATAGAGAAATGATTGATTTAACCGGAAAGGTAATTTTAGTAACTGGTGGCTCGAAAGGGATTGGTGCAGTGACGGTGCGGACTCTGGTTAATGCTGGGGCTGAGGTGATTTTGCATTACTTTCGCAGTCAGAAAGAAGCGGAAGCGGTAGCCGCAAGTGTTGCGCGCGATCGCTGTTATTTATTGGCGGCCGATTTGATGGTGGAAAATGCGGCCTCGATTTTGTGGCGAGATGCTTTAAAATGGCGGGGCCATATTGATATTTTAGTTAATAATGCGGGGATTATGCAGTCAGCGGGTATCGAGGACGAGTTCGATATTTGGTCTTCAGCTTGGCAGCAAACTCTACAAGTTAATTTAGTTGCTGTTGCCGATTTGTGCCGGGAATCTATTTTGCATTTTCAAACTCGCAGGGTCGGTACAATTATTAATATAGCAAGTCGCGCTGCTTTTCGCGGCGATGACCCGAATTATCTGCACTACGCCGCTTCTAAAGGTGCTATTGTTGCTTTAACTCGCAGCATTGCTAGAGGGTTTGCGGCTGATAATATTTTGGCTTTTACAGTTGCACCGGGATTTGTTAGTACAGAAATGTCTAATCAGTTTCTTCAGGAGTTCGGTGAAGCTGATATTATTCGCGATATCCCGATCGGCAAAATCGCTCCTCCTCAAGATGTTGCCAATGTTATCGCGTTTTTAGCGTCGGGTTTGGCTACGCACGCTACCGGGACTACGATCGATATTAACGGAGCCTCTTATGTGCATTGAGACAATTCCTGTAAAATACCTCTCAAGGCTCACGCTGACATCTTTTAAAACTAACTAATTTATCACTTTAGCAAGACGCTAACAACATCATAAATCATTTATGCTTAGAACAAAGATAGTCTGAGGAAATTTGATTATGACAACCCATAACGGTAGCAACACAAAACGAGTTGCCATACTCATTGAAAATGGAGTTGAAGATTCCGAATTCCTAGTTCCTTACAACGCCTTAAAACAAGCAAATTTTGATGTAGTTGTCCTCGGTTCGCGGACAAACGAAAAGTATGCAGGAAAACAAGGAAAAGTTGCTCAGCAAGCTGACGGAACTACCACTGAAGCAGTGCCCGCAGAATTCGATGCAGTGATAATTCCCGGCGGCATGGCTCCAGATACAATGCGGACTAATCCCAACACAGTCAGGTTTGTACGAGAAGCATTTGAGCAAGGAAAAATCGTCGCTGCTGTTTGCCACGGCCCGCAAGTTTTGATTGAAGCCGACTTGCTGAAAGGCAAAAATGCGACTGGTTTCTTGGCAATTAAAACAGACATGATTAATGCCGGAGCTAACTACATTAACGAAGCTTTAGTAGTTGACGGCAACTTGATCACTTCCCGCCAACCGGGAGATTTAGCAATATTTACTACCGCCATTATGGCTCGCCTCGGTTACGGCGGAAAAGCAGTCGGTTTGCCAGAAGAAACTGATACAAATGCAGAATGGTGGAAATTAGCTAATGGTTGGGGAGGTTCTACACAAGGCGACATTGTTAAAGGTTTGAATACCGCCCTCGCAGGGGAACGCTATGCTTGCGAAGCCTTTGAACATTATGCGGAAAAAACCCAAGATAGCGATTTGCGATCGCTCTTGAGAGAAATGATTAAAAACAAACAGCACCACATCATCGCTCTCGAAAGTCGCCTCAACGATTTTGGTGAAAAACCCTCAATTCCTGCCCAAATTGCTGACAAGTACGCTAAATTAAAAGCTTCGATGCAAGGAAGCGATGAAACGTTCTTAATGCGGAGCACTCTCGGTGATTTGCAAACTGGTGTTGTCGATATCAACAACTTGCGGGTGAAGTTCACAGATCCCGTATCAACGGCCATTTTGACAGAAATAGAATCGGATTTGTCTAAGTGTGAACAAGTGGTTGCTAAACTCTTCCGCGCCCGTGCAGTTTCCCAGGAAATTAAGTCGCCTAAACCTTCGACTAGCCCCGCTGTAAAAATGTAATCAGCAAGGGGATAAATAAGTTTGTAGTTTGGCTGAGATGTGAAAACCAGTACCAATATCGAAACTACAAACTTCCTCTGCAATCCTACAATATACGCCTTTGCGGTAAAATAAAACCCAACACTAAAAAGCAGATATTCAACTAACTGCAAGGTGGAGGGTTTTATTCAATGGGTTTTATTATTATTTCACCGGGACACGGGGTTTGAAGGAAGCTTGTTGCATCCGGGGGCGGTACAAGCCCCCGGATACATCCGTGAGGTCGCTTTCTTCAATTCTTCAATTCTTTAATTCTAAAATCTACAATCTACAATCTACAATCTACAATCGATTAACCCCCCCGGATACATCCGTGAGGTCGCTTTCTTCAATTCTTCAATCCTTCAATTCTTTAAATCTAAAATCTAAAATCTAAAATCTAAAATCGATTAACCAGCCCCCGGATACATCCGTACAGTCGCTTTCTTCAATTCTTCAATCCTTCAATTCTTTAAATCTAAAATCTAAAATCTAAAATCTAAAATCGATTAACCAGCCCCCGGATACATCCGTACAGTCGCTTTCTTCAATTCTTCAATCCTTCAATTCTTTAAATCTAAAATCTAAAATCTAAAATCTAAAATCGATTAAC
>NZ_JAUBUB010000134.1:8107-12015 GCF_036705265.1 Microcoleus sp. B4-C2 | reverse complement strand
AATCCTTCAATTCTTTAAATCTAAAATCTAAAATCTAAAATCTAAAATCGATTAACCAGCCCCCGGATACATCCGTAAAGTCGCTTTCTTCAATTCTTCAATTATTCAAATCTTCAAATCTTCAATTCTTTAAATCTAAAATCTAAAATCTAAAATCTAAAATCGATTGGCTTGTCCCCTCTTCCTTTAGACAGGAGACACTTGGGCTATAAATGCGCTACTGTGTTGCCAATATTTTGATGAGGAAAAAAAGGCTGTGGTTCCCTTACGCGATGAAAATCCCATTACTATCACTCCCTACGTCACCTACGGGCTGATTGCCGCAAACATATTAGTATTTTTGTACGAACTCAGTTTGGGCGATCGACAATTAACCGAATTTTTCTACTCTTGGGCCGTAATTCCTTGCCAGTTAAGCAATATGTGTCGGGTTGCTCTGCCAGTTTCGCCATTTCCCGAATGGACGACACTAATTAGCTCCCAATTCCTGCACGCAGGCTTTCTCCACATTGCCGGAAATATGTTATTTTTGTGGATTTTTGGCAACAACGTAGAAGAGCGTTTAGGACACGTCAAATTTATAATATTTTACCTTACTTGCGGCGTTTTAGCATCACTAACTCAGTGGTTTTTTTCCTCCGCATCTGCCATTCCGTCCCTAGGTGCTAGCGGCGCGATCGCAGGCGTGATGGGAGCTTACATTCTCAGATATCCCCAAGCCAAAGTCCTGACACTGCTGCCCTTGGGAATCTTTATTACCACTGTCAGAGTCCCAGCTTTCTTCTTTCTAGGATTTTGGTTTGCACAGCAAGCATTGAGCGGCTTGGCTTCGTTGAATGCCCCGGCAAGTGTCGGCATGGAATCCGGGGGAGTCGCCTATTGGGCCCACGCTGGCGGCTTTGTTTTCGGCGCTATTCTCGGCCCTTTGTTGGGATTGTTTTCGGAGGAAAATCAGATTTAATTTTTCACCGCCGTTGAACAAAAATTAACGCAGATAAACTGCCAAAAAATCGGCGTTTACCTGCGTTAATCTGCGGTTTAAAACCTCTTATCTTCCTAGATAAACGTCAAGTCAAATTCCGAAAGAGCAGAAACCCCAGTTACACCATTTAACTTCGCCAAAATGCGAGAATCGCTGCCGGTGAGGTTATTGCCATTGCCGTCATAAATGATGTAAGTATTGCCGCCGGAATCGTAGGCAAACAAGAAAGCACTTCCTCCCAGAATATTTGCAGAAACCGTTGTCTGCACATTCAGCAGAACTTGGGTGTTACCGCTAAGATTCGCAAATCCGGGGGCAAAATTAAACTGATCGGCGATCGGCACACCGAGACCGCTAAAATCAGTAATCACATCGTATCCGCCCGCCGCGATCGCAGCCTCGATCGCCGCCGAAGAAGACGCATCAAAAGCCGGCCCACCTTGTTCAGGGCTGGTATAGCGGTATTGATTGTTGCCGCCACCCCCTGTCATGGTATCTGCGCCGAGGCCCCCTACGAGCACATCGTTATCTAAACCGCCGTTAATCGTATCGTTGCCACCTTGACCATCAATAGTATCGCTGCCCGCCAAACCGTCCAAATTGTCCGGCAAAGAACCCCCAACTAAATTGTTAGGCCCGCTATCAGCCGGCAAGATTTGAACGGTGACAGTACCTACGCCCGGAATTGTCCCGAATCCGTCGCTGACGCTGTAGGTGAAAGCAGTTGTACCCGCTACGTTGCCGGGGATGAATTGCACTTGAGAGACAAGATTTACAGCTACGCCCAGTTGTGGTGTGCTGACATTGATAATGCTGAGTGTCCCTTTTTGCGGACTGGAATCGTTCGCCAGCACGTCGATGAAAGTGGGCAGCAAATTATTCGTATTGGTAAAGACGATGCCGTCATCGACAGCAATCGGCGACAGAATAGTTGGAACAGTTACGGAGGTATCGAAAGAATTGATGTTAATTGCCACTGACGCTGCTGTGGTGCCACCTTGGTCGTCAGCTACGCTGTAGCTGAAAGAACCGGCTTGCCCGATCACGTTTGTTCCCGGTTGAAATGTCAGCCCAAGTAAATCCTGAACGGTTAACTTTTGGTTCACGGTGACTGGGTTCGTACCCGTAATTACCTGACCAAAAGTAGGATTGGGAAGTCCGACTACCGCGATCGACAGCGGCTGGCCCTCGGGGTCGCTGGGCGCCGAAATGCTCAAAGACAGAGGCAAATTCTGCAAACCAGTCACCGTCTTGCCCGCTTCCACGATCGGCGGCTGGTTAGGAGTCGGAGATGTAAAACTCGGCGGAGTCGGCCCGCCGCCCAAAGGCGGAGGAGTTGGGGGCGCAGCAGTGGGAGTGGGGACGATCGAAGGACTCGGACTCGGATTTGTCCCGCCCGCAGTCGGACTCGGACTCGGACTCGGACTCGTACCCGGAACCTGTACCGGCAATGGATCCGTTGTGGGGTTCGTTGTTGTGCCTGTTATGGGGTTAGTTGTTGTACCCGTTGTGGGGTTCGTTGTTGTGCCTGCTGGTGTTGGAGTTGTGGTCGCTGGTGTTGGAGTTGTGGTCGCTGGTGTTGGAGTTGTGGTCGCTGGTGTTGGAGTTGTGGTCGCTGGTGTTGGAGTTGTGGGGTTAGTTGTTGTCCCCGTTGTGGGGTTAGTTGTTGTCCCCGTTGTGGGGTTAGTTGTTGTCCCCGTTGTGGGATTCGTTGTTGTCCCCGTTGTGGGGTTAGTTGTTGTCCCCGTTGTGGGATTCGTTGTTGTCCCCGTTGTGGGATTCGTTGTTGTCCCCGTTGTGGGGCTAGTTGTTGTCCCGGTTGTGGGGCTCGTTGTTGTCCCGGTTGTGGGGCTCGTTGTTGTCCCGGTTGTGGGACTCGTTGTTGTCCCCTCAATGGTGAAGGGATTGTCGTCTACGCGGGGTATTTGAGCTGTAGTGAACCGAGATTCATCTAGCGAGTTCGATCGAACATCAATCAACACCGCCAAAAATTCCCCAGTTTGCCTGTCCCTAATAATCGTGTTGCTAGAATTCGAGCCTTGGCCCTGGAAAATTTCTAACTCTGTAAAATTCAAACCTCCAGCCAGACCGATCGAATCTCCCGGATTAAAATCTCTAATTACATCAGCATCGCCGATTTCGCGACCGCCAGTAGTAAGAAACCCGTTGCCACCGGGCGACGTGCCCACCCTACCGAGAACAAAGATATCCGATCCGTCGCCTCCTGTCAGAGTATCAGACCCGCGATCGCCCGAAAGAATATCATCCCCAGCATCTCCAGACAAAGAATCATTGCCATCGCCCCCGAAGAGCAGGTCATCACCCTCGCCGCCATCACCAGTATCGTTACCAACACCGCCGGTGATAACATCCCCGCCCTGCTGTCCCAACAAAATATCATTGCCAGCGCCGCCAATCAGGCAGTCGTTACCCGTGTCGCCAAAAACAGTGTCACTGCCCCTGTCGCCAAAAATCAGGTCGTCTTCCCCACCACCGCGCAGACAGTCATTGCCTTTACCGCCGTACAGCGTGTCGTTACCTTCAGAACCCAAGACAATATCATTGCCCAGGTCGCCAAAAGCTAAGTCATCGCCCTCGTCGCCAGAAACCAAGTCATCGTCTTTGCCGCCCCGCGCCGTGTCATTACCGCGCCCGCCCTCAACAATATCTTTACCAGCGCCACCGTTGAGATAATCGTTACCGTCTTCGCCCCTGAGTAGATCGTCTCCGTCCCGACTCAAAAGTGTGTCGTCGCCGGCACCCCCGGCAATCGTGTCATTGAACAAGCTGCCGATTAAATAGTTACTGCCGTCATTTGCGACAACTAAGCCATCGACAAAAAGTGGCTCTGGGGGAGGCGTGGGAACTGTCAGAGTTTGCCGCGGCACAGGCGTGACCGAAATGTCCGGGCCCGTCCCCGTCACCA
>NZ_JAUBUB010000134.1:0-8007 GCF_036705265.1 Microcoleus sp. B4-C2 | reverse complement strand
TCGGCGGCTCCGTCCCCGTCATCATCGGCGGCTCCGTCCCCGTCATCATCGGCGGCTCCGTCCCCGTCATCATCGGCGGCTCCGTCCCCGTCATCATCGGCTCCGTTCCCGGCGACGGCGTAGGCTGCGGCACCGTGCCGCTATCCAAACTATCCGCGTTTTCATCGGGTAGCCGCCCTTCGAGAAAAATTAGTGGTACTGCACTTGGCATTGTTCCGACTCCTTGCGACGCTACTCAAAACTACTAAATAAACTTAAAGTCAGATGCAGTAATGACGGTGCTGAGCGCTCCGGGCACTGTAGGAATAGAATTCAACACTGCCAAATCGAAAGCTGGGAGACTGTCATCTGCCACATTCGGGTCGAAGCCGAGAACGTACTTGTTAAAAGTATTGTTCAGGTACACGAAGAAAGCTCCCGTTTTGCTCGAACCGTTTTGATTCTTCAACACTGCATTTATTGCTTGAGCGTTGTCAAATTTAGATTCAAACAAAATGACTGATTGCTTGCTAATGTCGTCGCCGCTAGACCCGATATTCCTGACGATAAAACTGGTGAAATCGAGAGTAGTTCCTGAGTTGGTTAAACCTCCGAAATTTGACGACCTGAACAAAAATCTGTCGGTCTCGCTGCCGTTAGCGTTAAAGTCAGCAATCACGTCCACGCCTTCGCTGGGAGTTTCATAGTAGAAGAAATCATTGCCAGCATCGCCCGTGAGCAAGTCAGAACCGTTGCCACCGCCCAAAATGTCATTGCCTTCACCGCCCGAAAGCGAGTCGTTGTCATCGCCACCCAATATCAAGTCATTGCCGAAGGCGCCGCTGAGACAGTCGCTGCCGGCACCGCCGTCGAGAGTGTCGTCGCCAGCTTCGCCTAACAGGGAGTCGCTGCCGGCCTCGCCCAACACGTAGTCATTGCCCGAACCTCCGAGTCCCGTGTCGTTGCCTTCTCCACCCAAAATCGTGTCATCGTTGTCCCCGCCCAAGATGGAATCGTTATTGATACCGCCGTCGAGCAAGTCTCTGCCCAGTCCACCGTCGAGGATGTCGTCGCCTGCACCGCCGTCGAGGGAGTCGTCGCCAATGCCACCAAGTAAGGTGTCAATCCCGGCGCCACCAAGTATCGAGTCCTCGCCGGATTCTCCCAATATCGAGTCATTGCCTGTTCCGCCGTCAATGGTGTCGTTGTTGTCACCGCCGGCTAGGTTGTCATTGTCATTGCCGCCGAACATCAGGTCGTTGCCCAGTCCGCCGATCAGCGAGTCTATGCCGTCTTGGCCGTCGAGGGTGTCGTTGCCCAGTCCGCCGTCAACGGTGTCGTTGCCGATCGCACCCACCAGCGAGTCGTTGCCTGCTTCACCGAATAGGAGGTCGTTGCCGCCACTGCCGTCCATGATGTCGTTGCCCTCGCCCCCAGCGAGGGTATCGTCGCCGGGCCCGCCGACGATGAAGTCGCTGAGGTTGCTGCCTGTAAAGCTGCTGGCCGGGAGTGCGCTGCGATCGACAATATTATCTACCACCGTGATACTGAAGGATGCCGGCCCGATAGTTGCAGACCCATCGGAGGCTGTAAACGTGAAACTGTCGCTGCCCCCTTCTGCCAGCAAGTTGTATTTGACGATGTTGTTGTTGATATCGTCTTGGCTGAATTTGCCGCCGACGTTGAGAAACGTGCTACCCCTTTGGACAAAACCTCTGGTAGCATCGGGGGCTTTAGTAATCGTGTAAACGATTTCCAAGGGGCTGTTGTCGGGATCTGTGATTAACAAATCGGCGGCAGTGATTGTCTGGATAGGATTACTTTTGGCAACCACTACACCGTCGTTAATTATTAGCTGGGGCGGGCTACTGACGTTGATGGTTACTACCGCCTTACTTGTGCCACCGCTGCCGTCGGAGATCGAGTAGCTGAAGCTGTCAGTACCCGAGAAGCCCGGATTCGGGGTGTATTTGAATACGCCGCCGCCCACGGGAACCAGGCTCCCTTTGCTTGCTGGAGCAAAAGTCGTGACAGTCAGAGCGCTTTGTTCCTGGTCAGTGTCGTTCAACAGAACGTTGAAACTGAGCTCTTGACCCGCAACCGTGGTGAAGTTATCGTTAACTGCTCTTGGAGGTTGGTTAAAGATAGGCGGCGGACTTCCTGTCGGCGTCGGACTTCCTGTCGGCGTCGGCAAATTCGGCGTCGGGAACGTCGGCAGCGGCTCGTCCGGTGTCGGCGGTGTCGGCGGTGTCGGCGGCGTCGGCGGTGTCGGCGGTGTCGGCGGCGTCGGACTTCCTGTCGGCGTCGGACTTCCTGTCGGCGTCGGACTTCCTGTCGGTGTCGGACTGTCTGTCGGCGTCGGTAGGGGAAGTGGAGTTGCGCTGCCGGGAACTGTGGGCGCAATTACAAATGAGCTTCGCCCTAGGGTTCTGCTGTCTACTCCCGGCAATACTGCTAAAAAGTCGCCGCTGACGCCGTTGCGAATAATTGTACTGCCGGCTTTCGTCTCAGTGCTTTGGAAGATTACCAAATCTTCAAACTTGAGGTCGCCACTTAACCCGATTAAATCTTCGCCTTGGCGAAAGTCTGTGAAAATGTCGGCATCAGCGAGATCGGGGCCGCCTGTGGTGATAAATGCCGCGTTAGTGCCGTTGCTGCTGCCGCTGGGGGAACTGAATGCACCGATGACGAAGACATCTCTGCCTTCGCCTCCTGCCACTACGTCTTTGCCTGCTTCGCCCCAAATAACGTCGTTGCCAGCACCGGCGTCCACGATGTCGTCGCCGTCACCGCCGAATACTATGTCATCGCCGTCGCCGGCAAAAATTGTGTCCCCGCCGGCGTTTCCGTAGAGCCAGTCGCCTCCTTCGTTGCCAAATAGCAAGTCTTCGCCGTCGCCACCGAAGAGCGAGTCGTTGCCTTGGTCGCCCCACAGAATGTCGTCGCCTCGATCGCCCAAAAAGCTATCGTCGCCAGAACCGCCACGCAAGCTGTCGCTGCCTTTGCCGCCGTAAGCCGTGTCTCTGCCTTCGCCTCCGATTACCGTGTCGTTGCCGTCATTGCCATAAAGCAGGTCAGGGTTATTTCCCCCATCGAGGGAGTCGTTATCTTTGCCTCCGTACAGGGTATCGAGTCCTGAACCGCCATCAAGAACGTCGTTGCCCTCATTGCCGAACAGCACGTCGTCATCGTCGTTGCCAAATAGTAAATCGTCGCCTCCGACTCCTTGCAAGGTGTCGTTGCCTTGCAGCCCGGAAATCACGTCGGGGCCGGGACTGCCAGCTAAGGAGTCGTTGCTTTCTGTGCCGCGGACTACGCCGCCGATGATTCCGGGCGAGGTACCTTGGCCTCCGCCCCCTGTGTCGTCTATGTCGCCAATTGTGTCGTCCCCGGATGGAGGTGTTGGAGGTGTTGGCGGCGTCGGAGGTGTTGGCGGCGTCGGAGGTGTTGGCGTCTCTGGTTCTGGCGTCTCTGGTTCTGGCGTCTCTGGTTCTGGCGTCTCTGGTTCTGGTGTTGGAGGTGGTATAATTACTAATGGCACTGCACTTGGCATTATTTTGGCTCCTTTAAACGACTATCCCGATTTACTTTAAGAACTGATTAGTATCAGTTTGTTGCCACCAATCTGGCTTAAAATTGATTAATAACCCCATCATTTCTAACATACTAAATCAAAACTGCCACGGCTATAGATATTTTTTAAGCGGGGCATCTTTTGATCTCAAAATATTAATGATTGCACGTTTTGAGGCCTATGTTGGGTATACTTTAATATCGCGCCAGATCGAGAGAACCTAGAAGTCGGGCTTGGAGTCAGCCCGGTTTATTTATCCAGAATCAGAAAAAATAAAAATCTTCGCCGTCATAATTTTTTCTTTCCGAATGTTGAATGCTGAATACAGATTTGCCTTTTGCCTGCAGAAGTGAATGCCTCATGCTGACTGCTGACAAGAAACAGAGCTGTTAATTAGGGGCAGAAGCGGCCCGGTTTGTTCTTGTCCACTGACGGATAGTTCGCTGTGGCACAGGTAAAGCAGGGAACAGCGACTTAACAAATCTAGCAGAATTCGCCGCAGTCGCTGTTGGTCGGCCGCCGTTTCCTCTTCGGTTTCCCAGGGATGCCCCAGTTGCGATCGCAAAAATAAGGGAGCGCCAAACAATGTCGCCGCACCGCCACTCAGCCACAGGGGCGAGCCGGCATCCAGCCAAAAGTGCCATTTGTGGGCGCGGCGGCTGCTGCGGTACTGGAAGATGTTGGCGAGGGTGACGGCTCTGGCTGCTGGGCCTTCTGGACGCACTGGAAAGGGGTTGGCGGTGACGGTTCCTTGGCGCAACAACTGAATGAACCGGGCGATCGTTTCTGAGTCGCCGCCATTTGTTGGTTCTACGCGCTGCATTCGCCCGTTGATTTCCCAGTAGTGGGTGGCGGTTTCCATTAACTCGCGCAGGGCTGCTAGCCGATCGTAGGGCAGGTATCTGTCGTTCATGAGAAATTTCTGGATGGCTCGATCGAGTAGGGCAATTGGACTCGGCAACAGCCGCTCCTGCTGTTGCGATCGCTGTTGTTCGATCCACTCGACAATGTGATCGTAGGCCCTGGCTGCTCGGTGTCCCACTCTGTCCCACCGGGGAAAGGCTGTAATGGGCAGCAATTGAGGTCGATCGATATCTGGACAAAAACAGTGATCGGCGATTAAACCTGCTCTCACTTGGTCGATCGATTTTTGATTGTGAATTTGAGATTTTAGATTGAACGTCGAGTTGGAATCTTCTGTTTCCAATGAACGGTGTTTCTGGCTGCCCAACACTACCAGCATTTCGGCTGCGCCGTCTCGATCGACTAAACGGCCGAGTCCCGGATAAACTAAGGCTAACAAAGTGAGTAAAGCTCGAATCTCTGGGGTAGTCGAGAGCGGCCGCTGATCGTTGAGAGATACGGCGGCGATACCATCTCGCGCGAGAATTTCCGTTAAACTGTAACGGGCGATGGCATCCATCCCAGGGGCAATTACGGCGATTTCCTGCGGTTCCACGGCTTGTGACTTCACCGCATCGACGATGATTTCGGCGGTTTCTCGCAGCAGTTGAGCCCGGGAAGTGGTTTGGAGCGATCGAACTTTACCGGGCAAACTCAAGCCTAAAGGATAAAAACCCTCCGTATTAACTGCTAAACTTACCGCTAACTCTCCAATCTCTGCGGCTAAACCCGCTTTTGCGTCCAAATTTTCCACACTTTGACAGCGGCTTTCGAGTTGGGCTAGGTATTCCGTGTCAGCCCCCAAGCCCAAACGCACTCCTCCGTCTGGATTGTAGGAGAACGCCCCCGCTGCACCGAAGTCGAGCATTCGATCGAACAAATGGCGACTTATCGCCGGATAATCGTCAACATCGTCTGCGATCACAGCTTGGTATCTAGAGGCCAAATGCTGCTGGTAACTGACATCCGGCAACAAATAGCGCCAGTAGAGTTCGCAAACAATCCCGTAAGTCAGGAGCCCCCGCGTCAAGCACCATTCCCGCCACCTTTCCAGCAACTCTCCCATGCTAGTCCACAGGTTGTTCGAGCCGGCTGAGAGAGCAAATCCCTGTTCCAGAATGCTGGGAATCTCTTCTCTCGGTGTACCGCTGACAGCAGCAAGTTGTAATAAGTCTAGTGTTCGACGCACCATTCGGTTTGGACTTACCCCTGTTTTTTGCAAAATCCCTTCGTCTAATTCGCGACGCCAGAGTCTCGCGGCAAGTTCCAGTTCTGTTTCAGGTTGCAGCCGCAGGGGAAATTGAGCCCTCAAATCCAGCGACTGAACTAGCAGGGGCCAAAATAACAATACTTCCTGCTCAAAAAAACCGAAGGGCGTTGTGGAGTGAAAGGTATATTTTCCTTCGGTAGCGACGGCGATGCGATCGGCTAATTCTAGCCGGTTGTCTCCGTTAGCTGCTAAGACTAAAATTGCTGGGGCAGTTTGTCCCGCCCGCCTCCGCCCGGAACTCGATCGCCCTGAAACTGTTGCAGGCAGAGGCTTGACAGTTTTGCTCCAAATGCAGAACTGCTCGACTAAACGAGTGGTTTTGCCACTGCGGGCAGATCCGACAATCCAAATTGAATCTTCGGTGGCAGTTCTCAATTTATGTAAATTTGTTACCATACCGTGAATACTTTAATCACTAATGTCTACAGCCAACTAACCAGCTTTAGCTATGAATACTTCTCCGTGGAACAGGATTGTAAAATATCTCTACAGCCTTCACCAATGGTATCGAGAAACGCCTGAGAGAGCTCTAGAACAAGCCTACGATGCTGCCTTAGCAATTAAGGCGATCGAAGACGAGCATTTTGGCGGTCAAGGAATCTCTGAGCGATCGGGAGATTACGGACAAAGCACCCTGTCTTACTTTAAATCCGAACTGCAAAAATACCTCAAGGTCATCCAAACCCGAATGGTTGAGTTTAATGCTAGCCGTTCTTTTTTGGAACTGCCGGAGCGAGTGGGGGCTAAACCCAAAACGGGGGACAGCGCTGATTATCACCAGCACGGATTACATCTCAACAAGAAAGATAGAGAATCCCTTATATTTGAGAAGCTAGAGTTTATTGATGGAGTTATCGACAAGTATATTAATAATAGTAGATCGACGGCAATTGTTCCGGTTGTCAGTTCAGTAAATTTGTCGGCAAAATCTACAAATAGCAGCTCTCCACCCGATCCAAAAAATAAAGGTTCAGCTAATTCTGTTCAAATTCACGATGGTGAGGTTGACACTAACTATGAAGAAGTAAATTTATTACCGCGATCGCTTTTGGGGACTTTGAATCGCATCACTAAAGATTTAGACCCTGGAGCTGAAAAAGAAGTAGTCAAGAATTTTCGCAATTCCAAAGTAAAAACAATTATTTCTCTCAGATTTATTTTGCTTTTGATTTTAGTTCCGCTGTTGACGAATCAAATTTCCAAAAACTTTCTAGTCGGCCCGATAGTTGACCATTTTAGAGGTCAAGAAAATGCTCCCGTTTTCATAAATGTTAACCTGGAAGAAGAAGCATTTCAAGAACTGGAGAGATTTGAGCAGCACCTCAATTTTCAAAGGTTAATAGGCACTGCTCCCTCGCTTTCTTTAGAGGAAACGGAAAAGATGATTGCCGCGAAAGCAGTTGAACTAGCGGAGGAATACCGCGCTGAAAGTGGTGGAGCCATTAAAAATATTTTTGCTGATTTGATTTCCTGCATGGCTTTTGCCGCGATTATCGTCACTAACAAGAAAGAGATTGAGATTTTAAAGTCTTTTATGGACGATGTGATTTACGGCCTCAGCGACAGTGCGAAAGCTTTCGTAATTATTTTGTTTACAGATGTGTTTGTGGGATTCCACTCGCCTCACGGTTGGGAAGTAATTCTCGAAGGTTTATCGAGGCATTTGGGACTACCAGAAAATAGGCAGTTCATATTTTTGTTCATTGCGACGTTTCCAGTTATCTTGGATACGGTATTTAAGTATTGGATATTCCGTTATTTAAACCGGAGTTCGCCTTCTGCTGTTGCTACTTACAAGAATATGAACGAGTAATCAGGGGCGAAGGAAGTTCGGCAACGGATTATGTAGCGGATGTAAAGGATAGAAGCAAGAAGGAAGTTCGGCAACGGATTAGCTTTCTTCGGATGTAGCGGATGTAAAGGATAGAAGGAAGAAGGAAGTTCGGCAACGGATTATGTAACGGATGTAGCGGATGTAAAGGATAGAAGGAAGAAGGAAGTTCGGCAACGGATTCTTTAACGGATATAACGGATGTAAAGGATAGAAGGAAGAAGGAAGAAGGAAGGAAGAAGGAAGAAGAAAAAAAGATGTAATAATAGCGATGGTTTCAGGCATTGATAACGTCCTCAGTAGGGCATTCACTGCACACATAGTTGCTTACCCATAGCGCACAAAAGCATTTATTGTTTGCGTCAGGAGTGGTGTGAACTAACCTGACGGTCAACTGGGTACAGTTAGACCGCAGGCTTCTTTTTCCTTTTTTTCAAAGGCTTTTTTGAG
>NZ_JAUBUB010000133.1:307-15086 GCF_036705265.1 Microcoleus sp. B4-C2 | reverse complement strand
CTATTAGCTAACTTCGCTTGAAGCCTTGCTAATTTCTGAGCCGATTTCCTCAAAAATCTAGGATTCTCAACTCTTTCGCCATTGGAAAGATAGACGTAATTAGTGACTCCCAAATCAATGCCAACAGTATTTTCGACCGTCGGCTGAATTTCTGCAACCGTTACGGGAACCGTTTTATCTTCTAGCGTCAGGGAAATATACCACCCATCCGCTTCTGAGATAACTGTACCCGTCTTAACTTTGAACTTTGTTGGTATTGGACGGTGGAAAACCATAGGCACTTGACCTATTTTGGCGAGACTAATACAAATCCTATCTTGCTCGTCCTTGACAATATCTAAGTTATCTAGTTGAGGATAAGTGAAGGATTTGTAGTATTGAAGCCCTTTGAATCTGGGCTGACCTCTACGATTGCCGTTTTTGTCGGGCGTGGTGAAATTTGAAAAGGAAGTTTCAACTCTGTTGACGACATCTTGCAAAACCTGAGAATCCAACGCTTTGTAGTCAGGAAATAGTTTTTTAGTGTTTTTCAGGTCAGCTAATTGTATCGTCTGCCACTGTACATATCCGCCTTCAATGTTTGAGAAAACATCACCTTTCCTGGTTAGAGGATTGCCTGACTCATCCTTTTTTCTGCCATCCCTAGTTTGCACTCTAGTCAAGGGAATATTTCGATAAATCTCCTCAACAGGGACTATCGAAACAATCAATGGGCAGGCGTTGATAGGTGTTCTCGTGGTTTCCCACCACCTAAATCTTTCGCCGATTCGGTAGTTGTACTGCCGACGGCAGAGTTCTAAATGAGCCACAATAGTTGATAGTTGGGGCTTGGTTGGTTTGAGGCGGTATTTGTAAGTGAGTTGCATTTTTAGCTTCTTTTTTCGACCTACCTTAATATACCATTTCTTTTGTTTTAATATCTAGGAAGTACATCAAAGTTAAAGGTACTCGCAATGTCTAATTGTCGGTTTCCGTACCTACACCCGACGAGCCTTTCATCACGCGGGCGTAATTCCCAACGGGGTACTTCGCGCAGCGCTCAGATTAATCCCCTCTAAATATACCGAGGGACTTCCCGGCTGGTAGTTAATATTTTACATGAACTTATACCGAACCAATAACACATAACCAATAACAACTAACTAATGACTAACTTTTAAAACTTCCACGAATTCGCCCGGTACAATCCAGGTGTCCCCTGGTGGCAAAACTGCTAAACCACTTGTATTGGCGAGGTTAATTAAATTCGCTGAATTTTGGCTGCCGCTAGCAGGTTCAAATTCCCAGACTCCGGCAACTAAATGTAGTTTACCCCAAACATAAGTTTCGCGTCGGCCGTGCGATCGCAATTCAGCATTACACCTAGCTTTGACAAACTCCGGCCCCCAAGCATCCAGGGCAAGCCCAGACATCTTTCTCAAAGCAGGCACAACAAACCGCCAACAGCAGACTAAAGCCGAAACCGGATTTCCCGGCAAACCAAAATAGAGACAATGCGAACTCAAACTCGGCGAGTCCTGATTTTTTTCACATCGTTTAAACCCAGCAACAGTTAAAGGTTTCCCCGGCTTAATCGCCACAGAACTAATGTGAACTTTTCCTCCCAAATCCCCCAATATTTTCTCAATATAATCGTAGTCTCCTACCGAGACGCCCCCCGTAGAAAGTACCACATCCGCCGTCGCAACAGCCCCGGATATCGCCTTGTTTAACGCCTCTTCATTATCAGGAACAATGCCCAATCGAATCGGTTCAAATCCCATTTGGGCCAACAAAACTGTCAAAGCATACTGATTCGAGTCTACCAGTTTCCCCGGTGCCAAAGGTTCGTCTGGCGATACCAATTCGTCACCAGTAGAAAAAATTGCCACCCGCAGCCTCCGATAAACGGGAACTTGAATGCACTGGGCAGTTGCTAACACTGCCATTTCTGGGGCGTTGATAACTGTACCGGGAGTTAGCAAAGTTGTTCCTGCTTGATAAAAAGCGCCTTTGTGTCTGACAAATGCTTGCGGTTTTTCAGGAGAAACTAAGATAAAAATACGATCGCCCTCTCGCCTCGTTTCTTCCTGCATTACCACCGTATCAGCGCCCGCAGGCATCACCCCACCCGTAAAAATTCGCGCCGCTTGCCCCGATTGGACGGTATTTTGAGGCTGATATCCGGCTGGAATCTCTTCAACTACTTCGAGTACCACTGGTTTTTCGGCGCTACAGTTTTCCACATCCGCAAACCGCACCGCGTACCCATCCATTGCTGAATTATCCCAATAAGGAAAATCCAGGGAACCAGTGACTGCCGCAGCCAAAATGCGCCCCGATGCTGCCAGTAAGTCTACAGTTTCTACATCCCGCTGACTGTCGAGGGGTTGCGCCAAATTTAGAACGATTGATTCTGCTTCTTTCACTGACAGCATGACTGTCTCCTTGTTTTGATAACACTCATGATTCAGTGTAGCAAAATATCCAGAGATATTGGTGATATAATTTATTTTGATTTGGGCAGTCAACCTAATTTTTGGTGTTAATTGCTTATGACTATTTCTCGTTTGGTTGTTAGACTCAATTGTTTATCCTTATTTGTGGTGGCGATACTGATATTTTTCACTCAAGTTTCAGGGTTAAAAGTCAGCGATTTATTCTTGCCACCTTATGCTTATCCCCATCCCAATGTCGCCTTGTTAACTCGGACTTTCCAGATTTTATGTTCTGTACCCGTCATTGTTTGTACTTTTACCTATAAATTAGCTCAAAGTATTCAACCGCGCACTTCAGAAAATCGATTTATTCTGTTTTCGGCTTTGTTAACAGGTGGATTTTTACTAAATGAAATTTACAGAATTCATATATATATGGTAGCAGGGGGAATTCCTAAGCTAGGAGTAAGTCTTTTGTACGCCGTTGTTTTGTCCTCCTACGGATGGTTTTTTCGGCGAGAACTACAGTTAACTCCCTACCAAATATTGTTAGCGGGTGTAGGCTTGTTGTTTTTTGCGATCGGCGTCGATGCCCTGCATATAAAAAACAAAATATTCTCCAGTTTACTAGAGGGACTACCTAAACTGTTTAGCGAAATCAACATTGCATTTTATTATTGGTATGTCTGTAAGTGTTTCCTCCAAAAAGCGTTTGATAAAACTATTAATAGCTAGTTATAAGGATGTGATATAATGAGCAAAAGTGCATAAAAAGATATCCATTAAATCCTCTTAACCCTTAATAATATTTACAGCATCTGCATCGCTCGGCCTTGAGCCGCCTTCATATACATAATCTTAAAAGTCCCAACGCATCCTGATAAAATACCATGATAGCAGTTACAATCAACTTCAACTCGATCGCCAAAATAACCGACGACCAATTTTATCAACTGTGCCGCGAAAACCCAGATGTCAAATTTGAACGCAACGCCAAAGGAGAAATAATCGTCATGCCACCCACAGGAGGAGAAACCGGAAATTACAATTTTGAAATAGCTACTGATTTTGGAATTTGGAACCGACAAACTAAACTGGGAATTTGTTTCGATTCTTCAACTTGCTTCAAACTTCCCAGCGGTGCAAACCGTTCTCCCGATGTCTCTTGGATTAAAAAATCAAGATGGGATGCACTCACTCCCGAACAAAAACAAAAATTTCCTCCCATTGCCCCGGATTTTGTCTTAGAGTTAATGTCGCCGACAGACAGCCTCAAAGATACTCAAGACAAAATGCAAGAATACATGAATAACCAAGTAAAATTAGGCTGGTTAATCAACCGCAAAACCCGGCGAGTCGAAATCTATCGCCAAGGACAAGAAATAGAAGTTTTGGAATGTCCAACAGAACTTTCAGGAGAAGATGTTTTGCCCGGTTTCGTGCTAAACTTGAAAACACTGTGGCAATAACTTGACATCTTGCATCTATCAGCGTTTATTTGCGTTCATCTGCGGTTAAAAAAAATCTAATGGAAACCAATACAGAAACTACTGCAACCACTGGCTTAACAGCCCAACAACACAAAGAGAAAATGCAGCGCCGCCAAGAAGTGCAATCACAGCGAATCGCTAACTCTTCCAAAGAAAAAGGTTTAATTATAGTCAATACGGGTAACGGTAAAGGCAAAACCACGGCCGCTTTGGGAATGGTTGTGCGATCGCTCGGTCACGGATACCGCGTCGCTATAGTACAATTTATCAAAGGAGCTTGGGAACCCGCAGAAAAAGCGGTTTTTCAACTCTGGGAAAAACAGCTAGAATTCCACGCAATGGGAGAAGGCTTTACCTGGGACACGCAAGACCGCGATCGAGATATCGAAACAGCTCAAAAAGCCTGGGAAAAATCCCTAACTTTTATCTGCAATCCCGAATTTAAATTAGTTCTTCTAGATGAAGTTAATATAGCATTAAAACTAGGTTATTTGCAAGTAGAGCAAGTGCTTTCTGGGTTAGACCAAAAACCCGAAGAAACCCACATTATTTTAACAGGCCGAGGCGCCCCGCCAGCGCTAATTGAACGGGCCGACTTGGTGACAGAAATGACTTTAGTTAAGCATCCATTCCGAGAACAAGGCATTAAAGCTCAAGCAGGTATTGAGTATTAAAGTTGTTGGTCTTCAAGAGTTTAGTCCTAATTAGCTAAAAGCTGATTGTGAGTGGACTGATATTATGTCCGGTCGATTACCCCTAATACGGTAGGGGCTCCCCTCACGAAAAATATCTGCCAATAATTGACAATCTCAAAAACCCGCCCTTTTAATCGCGGTAACTCAATCGGACATGATATGAAGCCCTGACTACAAACCGTATTTATGTTGTTTATAGTCAGGACTTTTTACCAAATCTAAAATCTAAAATCTAAAATCTAAAATCGAGCTATGCTGGCAACATCAGAGTAAAAGTTGACCCCTTGCCAAACTCGCTAGTCACAGTAATTTCTCCCCCCAGCATCTGAGAGTATTTCTGCGCTATTGCCAAACCCAAACCCGTTCCTCCGTACTTGCGGGTAGTCGAAGCATCCGCTTGCGTAAAAGGTTGAAATAACTTTTGTAGCTGTTCAGGAGTAATCCCAATCCCCGTATCCGTACACTTAATAATTAACTGTTCCGAATCCCAACTATTCTCGTCATTTTTAATTCTTTCAACGCTGAGTGTAACTGTTCCTTTATGAGTAAACTTAGCTGCATTACTGAGCAAATTAAACAAAATTTGAGTAAACTTAATTTGATCGGAATACAATTCGCCAATATTATTAGGACACTCCACATTCAGGCGATTAGTGTTTCGCAAAAATAGCGGTGCAACAGTTTTGGCTACATCTTGAACTGCCTCCGACACGTCAAAAGTTTCTAATTCAATTTCGGCGTGACCAGCTTCAATCTTCGACAAGTCCAGAATATCATTAATTAAGGAAAGTAAAAGCTGGCCTGAATTGTGAATTCTCTCCAAATCCGACACAAAATTTTCTTCGCCCAAATCAACAGCCTCTTCTTGCAGAATCTCGCTGTAACCGATAATCGCATTCAGAGGAGTTCGCAGTTCGTGGCTCATGTTAGCCAAAAACTGACTTTTAGCCAAATTAGCTGCTTCTGCTGCTTCCTTTGCCTTGTAGAGTTCTGCCTCGGCTTGCAAGCGGTCGGTCACATCGTGAGCCAGCACTAATTCAGCATTTCTGCTATCAAATACCAGAGCATAAGAAGTAATTTCTACATCAATAATTGTTCCGTCTTTTTTCTGGTGCTGCCACACACCTGCAAACTCAATACCGGCATCTACTTGGGATATATTTTCTAGCAATTTCGGCAGATATTGGGGGGGACGAATGTCCGCAACGGTCATGTTGAGAAATTCGTCGCGAGTGTAGCCGTAGTGTTGGATAGCAGCCTGATTGACGGCTATAAATTCCTGAGTTTCTAAATCGTAAACCCACATCGGATGGGGGTTATTTTTAAACAAAAGTCTGTAGCGTTCTTCCGAGGCTCGTAGTTCGGCTTCGGCTTGCTTACGCTCGGTAATGTCACGGACAACCGTGCAAATAATCTCGCGGCCACCGTAGGAAATCACGCTCCCGCTCACTTCTACATCCACGCAGGAACCGTCTCGGCGGCGGTAGAGAACTTCGCCAATTCTGAATTGTTTGTCCGTCAGCAGTAACTCGATATTGTTGTCAATTAGGTCTTTAGAGTAAGCGATGATATCGTAAATAGTTAGTTGCGAAATCGCATCAAGATTGTAATCTAGCAGGTCTCTAAACGCTGTATTGGCTTCCAAAAGGCGTTTGGTTTGAGCGTCCCACAGGAAAATACAATCTGTAGCTTGCTCGACTACGGCTCGGTAGCGGGCTTTTTCCTCAAGTTGTTCGCTTTCGGCGATCGCGATCGCACTCAACATTCCGTTGATAGTATGGGCAAGGTCGGACAACTCGTCTTCCCCCGTCACCGGTAGTCGCACCGAGAGGTCTTGACTGCTGCTGACGCGGTTGACTGCTTTCGCTAAACCGCTCAACCGAGACAGCACCAGACGCTCTAGCAGTAGCAGAGTGCAGCCGATCAACCCAATTCCCACTAACGCTACAGACACCAGCAGGTACAGCAAACTAATTTGACCTTGCCGATATATTTCTCTGGGAATATCCACCCGCAATAGCAGCGCAGGTTGGTTGTAAATATCGCGGATCAGGGCGTAACCTGCGATCGAATCTTCGCTTAAAGGACGCACCAAAATCGGTTTTTTTTCCGACAGTTTCTCCCGCACTTGCTCAAAGTCTGCAGGCAACCTAGCCTCATTCACGCTGTGTACGATTAGCGGCAAGCGAGTAATTTTAGAAACCTTTGCAATGCCTGCAGCATCCAAATTGCGCCCGAAGATCAGCGTACCTCGGATCGGGCCGGTGCTTTTAGTCGTGAGAATAGGCCGAGAAGTAATCAGTATTGGCCCTGACGGTAGCAGCATAATACCAGCGAGGCTGCTTTTGGCGTTGGGGTGCTGCAACAGCGGGTCGCTTAGAGAAATACGCTGTTTTAATGCTTCTGGAACAGGAGTTAATTTCAGCTTTTCGCTGTCTAAACCTGTACCGTAAACTATTTTGCCAGAAGTATTGACAAATACGGCTATATTAACTCTTATATTAGCCAGCCCTTCTGGAATTAAATTGGAGTCAATGAATTCTGAGTTGCGGTTTTGGATAAAATCGTAGGTGTCGTCCCACGCAGACCAGTCGGCAAAGCGCGAGTTGAAGTCGTCGGCAGTTTGCCCGAACACGCTGAGCACTCCCTTGACAACCTGTGTGGCTTCTTGTTCCTCTGCTTTGATCAGGCTGCCCAAGAGGATGCTTGAGGAGGCGACATACAGAATGCCAGTCAATCCAGCGATGGTAATGCCAATTATCGATAGTGTTTTCCGACGCAGTTTCATTTTGCCATGTGTGTGGTGTCCGTCCAAAATCTCAACTCAGGAGCAATTTTACTACTGTTTCCTGAAGCCTGACCGAAAGCAATTTGGTCCGGGGGCCCCCGATGTATCAGTGGGGTTGCTTTCTTCAAATCTCAAATCTCAAATCTCAAATCTCAAATCAAGAGCAATTTTACTACTGTTTCCTGAACCCTGACCGAAAGCAATTTGGTTCGGGGGCGCCCGATTTATCAGTGAGGTTGCTTTCTTCAATTCTAAAATCTAAAATCTAAAATCTAAAATCTAAAATCTAAAATCTAAAATCTATTGACTGGTGGCGCAGCGCGTGTTTCCTACTTTTCCCACACCTGCTCTTTGTGAGCTTCCGTGCAAAGACCCAAGATGCGATGATCGTTCTCGCTGATGGTAGAAATTGGGTAATACTGTTCCAGATTTACCGAGTAGGGAGAGCGACTGCCGTCGTAAGTGTCCACTACTGTTAAATTTAACTGAGTTCGATCGCCCGTGCCGTAAAAACAGTAAAAAGCAGACCGAGGCAGGTAAAAAGCGCCGACTACCTTACTCTGTCGCATTTCAAATACAAAATATTCTTGTTTAATTTCCTCTGGCTGGCTCGACTGGCCGTAGAGGTAGATGCCATCTGCTAAACCTGTGCTAGCTGTATCTGGGGGAGGATTTGGCGGAGATTGCGAGCTAAAAACGCCGGATTTGATGTCCGAGTTGTGCGATCGGCCTGCGGGTAATGCGATGCTCAAGTTACCGGGCGAGAGAGCAAGCACGATCGCGATCGCTTCTAAACTTCCTGTCAATATCAAATAAGTCAAAACCACTCCAGACCCCAAAATTTAAAATAACTGGTTCCAAGCGCCTCTTGTACCAGTTTCACCAAGATTGTAGAGAAACCGGGTATTTGGCTTAATGTTGGCTATTAACTTGAATGAACGATCGCCCGCCCGGTTCCTGAACTTAAATCTAAGATTAGTTTGGACAAATTTTGCCTCCGCCCCGATCGGGCGATCGACCCGTCAATCGATTGCGCGATTTTAGATTTTAGATTTTAGATTTTAGAATTGAACCATTGACTTGCGCGAGATAAATACGTTCGGCAAGTTTCTCGGATACAGGTTTTTTATTTCTGGACGGATGAATCACGTGGCGGGTATCCTGGATGCTTGATTGTCAAATGATACCATTTTAGATTTGAGATTTTATATTAAAGAATTGAATAATTTGGCGTGACCTATTCCATAAGGGTTTGGATCACCGGCCTACAGTCCATTCTTTTTTAACTGGTATAAAATTATCCTTCCCAGCAGCGCCAACACGAAAAAAAAAGTTGAGATTTTGAGAAATCTCAACTTTTTTAGTGACTAACTAGCCAAGTATTCTCGGACTTGAGATTGGCGGCGGCGCAGGTGGGCAAGGGCTTGATGTTCTAGCTGCCGCACCCGTTCCCGGCTGAGATTTAACCGTTCTCCGACTTTCGCCAGAGACATTTCGGTGCCGTCTTCCAAACCGAAGCGCAGAATTATTACATCTCGCTGCTGGGGGGTAAGTTCTGATATCAAAGTATCGAGGTCTTGCCGCAGCAATTCCGAGGTAATGTAGTTGTCTGGAGATGCCGTTTCGTCTTCTAAGAGTTCTTGCAGTTCGGTATCTTGGTTGTCTCCTACCCGCAAGTCCAAAGAAACTGGATGTCTTGCCATCAGCAGGTATTCCCGAATTTGGGAAGGGTGCAGTTCCAAGGCTGCGGCAATTTCGGCAGGGGAGGGAGACCGGCCCAACTGCTGGGTAAGTTCCCGCTGCACTTTTTTGATTTTGTTGAGTTTTTCGGTGATGTGAATTGGCAATCGAATTGTGCGGGCGTGTTGGGCGATCGCGCGAGTAATTGCTTGCCGAATCCACCAGTAGGCATAGGTAGAAAATTTGTATCCCCGCATCGGGTCAAATTTTTCGACTCCTCGTTCTAAACCAAGGGTGCCTTCTTGAATTAAATCCAAGAATTCCATATTGCGTTTCTGGTATTTTTTGGCGATCGCCACTACTAGCCGCAAATTCGCTTCAATCATCTTTTGCTTGGCCCGCCGCCCTATGTGTAAGATGCGGCTAAGTTCAGGTTCGGTCAACTCCATTTCGGCAGCCCACTCTTGATCCGTCAGATCCCGCTGCCATTCTTTAGCAAGTGCTTGTTTTGCTTCGATTAATTTCATCATTTGCTGCACCTGCTTCCCGAAAACAATTTCTTCTTCTCGGGTTAGCAGGGGTACGCGACCGATCTCGTGCAGATAGGTACGAACCGTATCCGTTGAGGAGTATGGCCGGCTGCCCATGCGATCGGC
This sequence comes from Microcoleus sp. B4-C2, assembly GCF_036705265.1. NCBI lineage: Bacteria > Bacillati > Cyanobacteriota > Cyanophyceae > Oscillatoriales > Microcoleaceae > Microcoleus > Microcoleus sp. B4-C2. The sequence goes on along the minus strand of NZ_JAUBUB010000133.1, from coordinate 5,360 downwards.
TTTCACTGTTTTGTTTTTGGGGGTTGTGGTGGACATGGGTGAGTATTGCACTCCTTGTAACAACAGATAAAAAGTTGGTGATACCCTGTCCCACTTTTGCAAGTGGGATAAAGACTGCGACAAAGGGGATGTTTCCCCTCTTGTTTATCGGTGACGATCGGTAGAAGCTTTTTGTTTGGGATTACTTTTGTGCTTGATTTCCAGTAATCGCCGTCGATTTTCGGTAGTTCGCTAGCTTTAACGGCTAGTTCAAGGCGAAGTGGAGCAAGAGTTTAGTTTTCTCAATATTATTCCCAATTTTGAGGATCGTAAAGAGTAAAAACCTCTGTCTTAAGGTCAAGATTCTACATTTTTCCTTAAGGTTTTGAATTCCCTGTTAGTTTTAACTGCAACTCAACTTAACAATACTCATGCAAACAGACTCATGCTATTCGAGGGCTTTGTTTTGCTCTCTGTTCCATCATCGCTTGAAATTTTCTCGCTGCCTAGATGGTGGGATGCGAGATAACCGAACTCGATCGCCGTATTAGATGCCAGTAACTGTTTAAAATATTTATTGACATTTTGATTTAAATATGCTAAGCAAATTCTGCTACGAGTAACGACAAGGTGTATAAAGGCTGGCTGTTGCCCTGTTTGACTTTCATTGTGCCCCTAGGCTCCATCATCTCGATCATGTTTAAGCTTAAGCAAATTTTGGGCAGTTAGGGATGAGGGGTTAGGGGGTGAATGGGGAAAAGCTTCTGACTCAAAGCTGGGGCCTAATTTTTTGGACGTTCGATCGCACTTTCTAGTTTATAACTGAGGCAAAAATCAGATATTTCTGTCATTGCCAGCGATCGCCAATTGTTCGCAAAGACTAATTTACAGTAACATTTGCCTAAGTTCTGTAAGGAATCTAGGAGTTGTCAATCTAAAATCCTAAATCCATTTTAGCAGATTCTGCCTCGGCAAATACTTGTTCATCGGGCATTTCTTGCCAGTCAATATCCCCGATTTCCCTGTAGAATTGCTCGTCGTAAGGACGAGTTTGCACGACTACGGGCATCGGTACGGCGTGGCCCAAAACTAATGCTTGCTGTTTGGAGTCGAGTTTTGCCAAAACTGAACGCAAACTCTGCCCTCCCGAAACGCCGGTAAAAATAGCATCAATGTCTTTATCATCGTTTAGCAAGGCTGTGATGCGTGTTCCGACTTGCGACATGACTTCCGCGTCGATTCCTGACGGGCGCTGGTCTACAATCAGCAGAGTTACGAAGTATTTTCGCATTTCTCTGGCGATCGTACCGAAAATAGTCGATCGCACGATCGCCGGATCGAGAAAGCGGTGAGCTTCTTCAATGGTAATCACCAATGGCTGCGGGCGATCGCACGGATTTTTACTCTGCAAAAACTTCTCAGCTTTGCGTACATAAGCTTCGTGAATGCGGCGAGTAATCACATTTGCCGCTAACATATAGGACAGCAAATCCGAGTGCGAACCGAACTCAATTACTACATTCTTCCCACCATCTAAACACTGCAAAACTTCAGTTACATAATTTTTGGGACAGCGTTTCCGAATGTATTTCAAATCGTTTAAACGCTCTAATTTCCGCTGCAAAGCCATAATCGAAGACTTATTTCCCCGCTTTTCTTCGCAAAACATTGAAATATCTTCATTGCTCATTTCCAGCAACTTGTTGATCCAACCGCTACCCAACTCGTTTCGCAAAATGATCGCATTTTCGATACTAGCTTCCGACAAATTTAGCTCACGCTGCACCAGCGCGATGTCTTCCACTTCAATTTGATCGAAACTCAAAAACAACTCTTGAGCGTCGCGGACTCCCCGGCGTTTAGTCGATTCTGGATCGAGGGTATAAATCTGCATTTTATCGGGAAACAACTGCCGCAAACCTTTAACAGTGCTGAACTGTTTCCCTTCCGAAACTGCTTCCCACCCGTACTCCGAGTGCATATCGAAAATTAAATTAACCGCAGCTTGCTTGCGAATAATTCCCGACAATAGCAAGCGCGTCAGAAAAGATTTTCCCGTTCCCGACTTGCCAAAAACCCCGTTGCTGCGTTCCACAAATCGGTCTAAATCCAAGCACACAGCAACGTCCATGTCAATCGGTTTGCCGATCGCAAAATTGCGGCGATACGGGTCATCTTCCCAGCCAAAAACTGCCCTAAAATCACTTTCTTTGGCATCAAACACCTGCGAAAAGTGGCTGGGAATAGTTTTGACAGGCAGCAACTCAATATCCGCGCCTGTTTGTGACTCAAAAGAAGCCAAATTTCCTAACGCCAGCTTATTCTCGCGAACTCCGCCGTTTTGCGTCGGGTCGAAAATTGCCTGCTGTTTTTCTCTCTCAGCAGTCAACATCAACATCGGCGACAGTTCGATCGTACCGTAGGTGCTGCTACCGGCTAGCACTGCTAGCAGAAAATCGTCGTCGGGATTGGGAGGATTCGATAAAATGCGGGCGCTAGAAGTTCCGAGAGACACGTCGGTGAGCATACAGAAAAAGTGCGATCGCACCCCCCGCACTACTAAAAATTTCCCCACCCTCATATCTTCCACCGAAACATCGGCGTGCAGTCGCACTTCTAATCCCTTGCTCAGGGAACCTTGAATAACAGAGCCTAACGGTCGATCCATTTTAGATTTTAGATTTTAGATTTTCGATTGTTAATAATCGAGCAATTTTCGCGGGGCGAGTTTTGATTGTAGATTTTTGATTGTTAACAGTCAACTAATTACCATTCCGATTCTAGTGGCAATTCAAAAAAAGTCGGACTCAGATCTAGATCTGTCAAATCCGTTTCGCTCAAATAAGCGTCGGTCAAAAATACCCCTTTTAAACTTGCGCCTTTGAGGTTAGTACCTTTCAGGTTAGCACCTCTGAGATTAACTCGGAATAAATGAGCATCGCTCAAGTCGGCCTCAGTTAAATCTGCTCCCTCCAAATTTACTCTCATCAAATCTGCTTTTCGGAGATCGGCTTCGTTTAACTTAGCGCCACTGAGGTCAGCTTTTGTCAAATCTACACCTCTTAAGTCTGCCCCGCTCAAGTTCGCGAACAGCAAAGTAGCTCCGGTGAAATCTGTCTCCCTCAAATCGGCATCCCTTAAATTAGCGCCACTGAGGTCAGCCCTTGTTAAGTCTACACCCCGGAGGTCAGCAGAACTCAAGTTTACTTGGTGTAAAATTGCGCCGCTTAAATCGGCTCCTCTTAAATCAGTTCCCTCCAAGTTTGCACCTTTGAGGTAAGCTTTTTTTAAGCTAGCTCTGCTGAGGTCTACATTTTTGAGATTGACCGAAGTTAAGTTAGAAGCGCTCAAATTAGCTCCGCTTAAATCTGACCCGTTTAAGTCGGCTCCGGTTAAATTTACCCCTTGCAGCGATACATTGGGAGCAATTAAATAAGCTCCGCCCAGACTGGGGTCGATACCTTCTGAAAACAAAGTCTGGTTGCTGTAAACAGCTTTCTCCAAAATCGTGCCGCTCAAACTAGCTTCCCTCAAGTCCGCTCCGCTGAGGTTGGCTCCTGCTAAGTTTGCCCGATCGAGTTTGGCACCAAATAAAATAGCTTTGTATAAGTTTGTCCGCCGCAAATCGGCTCCTTTTAAATCCGCTTCGGTCAAATCTACCATAGCCAGATTTAAGCCAGGGAGAGAAGCATTGGGAGCTAGCAAAAATGCTCCCATTGCACCCGGATCAATATCTTCGGGAAAGATAGTCCGGTTGTTGTATACGGCCTTGTCTAAAATGGCGCCGCTCAACTGAGAACCGCGTAAATCCGCCCCACTGAGGTTGGCTCTGGTTAAGTTGGCTTCGTGGAGATTTGCTCCTACTAAATTAGCCTTGATCAAACTTGCTTGTTTGAGGTTGGCGCCCGTGAATTCGGCTCCTACGAGATTAGCTTCTCGGAGGACAGCACCAGTCAAATCAGCTCTAGTGAGGTTAGCTAAATTAAGAAATGATTCAGCTAAATCCGCCCCGCTGAGATTAGCACCGCTGAGGTCGGCTTCAATCAGGTCTGCATACCTGAGCATAGCGCCGCTGAGGTTAGTTTCTCGGAGATCCGTGCCTCGGAGGTTGGCTCCCCGGAGTTCCGCACCGCCAAGGTTGGTGCCTTTAAGTGCTTGTCCCCTGAGATCGAGTCGGTGCAAAAAGTCACCAACGTTCATTTCCATGTCAAATTCACCCTCTCTATTCGATACTTTTTTCCTAACCTTTGAAATCAAGTTAGATATTCTGAAAGTACCTTTGCTGAGTTCTGGTCAAAACCATTGTAATCATCAATAGCCACAACTGGTGCATCTGGCGGATAGTGTTCTGGAATATTGTCAATGGCTACCCAAGGTGAGTTTTGTGCTTGGTTTTCTCGAAGATACTCAAGAACTTCCTGGTGTCGTAAATATTTGTGTTGGTGAATATTTTTGGGGTTGAGAAAAGGGGTGAATCCGATAATACGGATAGCGATATCTGGTGAAAATAATGGCGGTATTACCTCAAAGGGGAATATTTCACGCCCGGATGATGAAATTACTACTCGCGCATGATAGATAGGAACTAAGGACATTCTCAAAGTGATTAAGGCAATCTGAATTGAATTTCATTCTGTCTGTTGGCAAGCTCGATGTTTCATGTCTTCTGTCAGGAATAAGTACACCATTAATGTCTAAAAAATTTAACATTAACTAAAAGTTAAGTTGAATAATTTATTAATTATTAATACTGCTTAATAATATAAATTTCCATCGACGATGCTCTCTCAAGTGTTCGCTGCATCGACTTGTTATATCATGTCCGATCGCTTGACCATAATATCTCGGTCGGGCGGGTTTTTGAGATGGTAAATTATGGGCCGATATTGGCAGGTTTACCCGCCCCTACCTGATTTCTGGTAATCGACCGGACATAATATTAGACGGCAATCAACATTGACCATAATATCTCGGCCGGGCGGGTTTTTGAGATGGTCAATTATGGGCCGATATTGGCAGGTTTACCCGCCCCTACCTGATTTCTGGTAATCGACCGGACATAATATTAGACGGC
>NZ_JAUBUB010000133.1:0-207 GCF_036705265.1 Microcoleus sp. B4-C2 | reverse complement strand
AATCAACATTGTTATTCACTGTTGTTATTGGTGGCTGCTTTCTGACGAAAGGAAGATGCTGATATCAACAAGTATTGTTCTGAAATTGACAGTTTTTCTTGGCTTCTGCCTTCCCCCCTGCTGGGGTAGGGGCAGGGTGGATTAATTGTCAAAAGAGTAAACCAGTGGGGCTAGGCTATTTGCTGACGAGCACGCGCCAGATTTAAT
>NZ_JAUBUB010000132.1:0-15146 GCF_036705265.1 Microcoleus sp. B4-C2 | reverse complement strand
TCCCGCCCGTCCTTTTTGGACGGGCGGGACGCCCATCCCACTTTCAAGAGTGGAAGTTATTTAATTCTCATTCCTAAACATCCTACCTTTAAAGTTGTTTTATTTTCCGTCTTGGCTAATAGGTTGCTTCGGCCAAGTAAACCGAAAAGTTGCTCCCTCACCTTCGGCAGATTCTAGGGAAATAGTGCCCCCTTGACCTTCGACAATTTTTTTCACCAGCGACAAACCAATCCCAGTATTTTCAACTTTATCACGAGCTTCCAAGGTCTGAAAAATCACAAAAACTTTATCGTGATATTGAGGATCAATTCCCGGCCCGTCATCCTCTACAGAAAACTCGTAAAAATCATCTAACTCTTTAACCGATATGTTTACGTGACCCGATTCAGCTCGGTTGTGCTTAATTGCGTTGCTAATTAAATTAGAAAAAACCTGCTGCAACAGCAATCTTTCTGCCACAAAAGTTGGCATTTCCGGTTCAACTTTCACCTCAAATCCAGACGGCGGCGCCAACGAATCAATAATTTCGGCTAATAAATTCTCAACTTTTACCATTTCCGAAGGCACTTGAATCCGTCCGACGCGGGAATATTGCAGCAGTCCCTCAATCAAACCTTCCATGCGGTAAACTCTGCCCCGCAGCAGGTTCATTTGGTGCAGAGTATCCTCTGTCATCGACTCGCTGAGGTCTTCTTCTATCCAACTGCTGAGATTGGCGATCGCCCTGAGTGGCGCTTTCAAATCGTGAGAAACTACATAAGCAAACTGGTCTAATTCTTGATTCCGCTTTCTTAAAACATTCGTCGTTTGAGCCAGATTTTGGGCTGTTAACCTCAATTCTTGAGCGCGCAACCGCAGCGATTCCTGCGCTTGTTTGCGATCCCTAATATCTTCAACCACACTCATCAAAAATTGAGTGCCATTTTCTTCTCGCAGCAGCGAAACCGTCAAGTTTGCCCACACCAACTCTCCGTCTTTGCGGATGTAGCGCTTTTCCAGAGAGAAATTTTCAATTTCTCCTGCTAACAATTGGCGCACAAGTTCCAGTTCACTTGCCAAATCTCCAGGCCAAGTAATCTCCTGAAATCTTTTCTCAACCAATTCTTGCCTGCTGTAGCCCAAAATATCGCAAAGTTTTTGATTGACTAACAGAAATTTGCCTTCCACACTCGCTTGCACCATGCCGACTGCCGCCTGCTCAAAAGTAGCGCGAAACCGCTGGGCGCTTTGGGCTAAAGCAATTTCTGAGCGTTTGCGATCGCTAATATCGTTGCTGATTTCCAAAATAGCAACCGGTTGATCTTGATCGTCGTACTGCAAAGTCCATCGGCTTGCCACCGTTATTTTTGTCCCGTCTTTCTTAGTTCGCACCAGTTCTCCTTGCCAAGAACCCTTCTCGAAAAATACTTTTTGAATTACCTCAAAAGGTTGAGCCCATTCTGTTTGTAAAAGCTTGTGAATATTTTTTCCTACTGCTTGCGACTTCCGCCATCCGTAGAGCCACTTCGCCCCCAAATTCCAATAAGAAATCGCCCCATTCAAGTCTAGTACCGCGATCGTATCGTTGGCCAAATCCAGCATTTGCGCTTGCTTTCGCAGAGTTTCCTCGGCTTGTTTCCGTCCTCTGGCATCGCGGCAAATCGCAATAAACAAGTGTTGATTTGCCAGACGCATTTCGCTGATAGCTAACTCCATCGGAAACTTAGTTCCGTCGTGGTGAATTCCAACTGTTTCTTGTTGGTAAGTCTTCAGCGTAGTATCTGGATGTAACACAAAATATTCTACCGAATAATCCCCCACGCTTTGGTACGGCTGGGGTTGAGCGATCAGTCGCCGCAGGTTAGAGCCAATTATTCGATCGGCTTTCTCGCCAAAAATCTTTTCTGCTGCCCTATTAAAAGACTCAATATTTCCCCGTGCGTCCAAAGTGATAATCCCGTCAGCCGCATTGTCTACCACAGCTTGAATGCGACTTTTACTTTCTTCCAAGCCTGCTTCCCGCTTCCTTAATTCCTTCTCTAAACCATCAAATAAATACCAGGAAGCCCCGGCGCCAAAACAGCCGCAAAGCAAACCAGCAACTTGCACAAAATTAGTGAAATCTATCAAACCCCGTCTTTGCTGATCTAGAGCTTTCTGGTAGGCTTCGCCGGCATTAGCAAACACATTAATTTTTGCACGCAGGTTATCCCTCCTCGCTTTGCCTTGAGTGAACACCTCAATTATTTCCGGCGACTGCACGCTTGTTGCCGAACTGTCGAGCTTATTCAAAGTGTTTTGCAAGAAATTTATATGCTGTTCGGTACTTTTTTTTATATCTTCAAATCGCTGAGCTTGCAGTTTGTTTTCTTGAACCATAACCTTGAGTTTAGCCAGCAGCGGAGGCAAACTCTTCTTGGCTTCTAAGTAGGGTGAGAGAAATGTGCGGCGCTTCGTCAACCCGTAACCTCGAATGCCCGTTTCCGCATCTACCACGAGGGTTAACAAGCGGTTAGTTTCCTGAAGTATTGCCCTATTAGTATCTCCTCGCTCTCTTATCTGTAGGGTAATCTCCCGGAGGGCTGCAATTGCTAGCAGGGAAGCAAACAGAAAAATAATGGGGATAGCAACGATGATTGTTCCCCGCTGGCGAATTGGTCGGTCTGTCCATACAAAGTGGAGGCAGCGATCGAGCAAATACTTCACGAATATTGAAGGAGAAAGTTTGCTGCCAGTATATCGCTTTTTGGCAGTTTAGGCTATGGATAAGTTTGTTTTGTTTAGTTGGACTATGGCCGGGGACTAACCGTGGAAACTAGATTAGACCCCTGCTATAGCTACCTGCTGACACTAACAGCAGATTTTTTGGCACGGTGTTTAAACGGAGGCAGGGAGAAAGAAAGGACTTTTTTCGACACCGAGACAGCAGGCGAAGCAGAAAGGATCGTTTCTGCTTTACCTTCGTTTTCGCCTTCGGCTTCTGCTTTTAAACTAGAGTCTGTTTCGCCAGTGTTTGGAACACTTGTAACTACAGTAGTCCACCTGCCTGTAGCCGGATCGCGATAACAAGTAAAAGGGTTTATTTTTAGCGGTTGACTGCAAGGTTTAATCATGTAGATGCACTCCTTTGATTCTGAGAAATTGTGCATTGCTTTCAGCAGCAATGCTATCTCGCCCGTAGAAGCAGTATGAAGGCAAAAAGCAGAATTGTGTTTCTGCGTCCAGAGACTTTTGAAACTTCCTGATTTCCTGTTAAATTTTGCCTTCTACTGCTTCGCGACCATAGCATTACTTTTACCAAATTGCCTTTCTGGAAGCAACCCCCCACCGCCTTAATTAGGTTGAGGTGGGACTTGTGAATGCAGCGAGGCCCCCGATCGTGCCTGCAGGACAATCTTGGAATAATATAGGTATTCTAGGCTGAAAAAAAATGCTACTGTGTGATCGACAACAGAGGTCGATCGCGATCGGTGTCACAATTAAAAAGGGAATGGGTAATTGGTAATGGGTAATTGGTAATTGGAAAATTGGTAATGGGGAAATTCTTCCATCTTTTGCCATCCGTTAAATCCGTTAAATCCGGTACACAATTCCGGGAAAAATTCCCACCCGTTAAATCCCTTAAATCCCCTACATTGCTAGTTACCCAACTTTTTTCTAACTAATATCAACTTTGGCATTTAAATGAACCGTAAAAGTAGAGCCAACATCCAACTCACTCTCAACAGTAATATCGCCGCCCATCATCTGGCAAAACAAGCGACTAATGGCCAATCCTAAACCGGTGCCGCCGTACTTGCGAGTAGTCGAAGCGTCCCCTTGAATAAAAGGTTGAAACAAACCCTGCTGCTGTTCGGCCGACATTCCAATCCCCGTATCAGATACCTGTAAATAAACCCAATCGCTGTCGCCTGCGGGTTCGCGAGTCGCGCTCAACAGCACCGTTCCACCTTCGGTAAACTTCAGGGCATTCGAGAGCAAATTGAACAAAATTTGCCGGACTTTAGTCAAATCTGCATACATCACTCCCAAATTGTCCGAGCAAGAAACTTGCAATTGATTGTGATTTTTTTCGACCAAAGGGTGCAAAGTTGCAACGACTTCTTCTATTAAATTACAGAGGTCAAATTTTTCTAAATAAAGCTCCATCCGACCGGCTTCTATCTTAGAAAGGTCGAGAATATCGTTAATTAAAGTCAGCAAGTGTTTGCCGGCGTTATAAATTTTTTGGGTATCGGGAATGATTTCTTCGAGTCCCGATTCCCGTGCTTCTTCTTGTAGCATTTCGCTGTAACCGATAATCGCGTTGAGCGGTGTCCGCAGCTCGTGGCTCATATTGGCTAAAAAAGTGCTTTTAGCTCTCGAAGCTGCTTCAGCTTTGTGTAAGGCTTCTTGCAAGGCTATTTCGGCTCTTTTGCGCTCGGCAATTTCGATGCGGAGCAGTTTATTGGCGGTGGTGAGTTGAGCGGTGCGCTGATCGACGGTCATTTCTAGCTGTGCTTTGGCTTTGGAAAGGGCTTCCTGAGCCCGCTGGCGCTCAAATCCTTCGATCGCCAGCGCTACCAAATTTGCCAAAGAATCAGCGAAGGTGCGCTCCTCCAGAGCCCACTGGCGGGGCGCGCCGATATGTTCGAGAGAGAGAATGCCCACGATCTGGCCACCGAGCCTAATTGCTACATTTAATATGGATGAATTCGGCTTGCTGGCATTTGGCAGCACACCGGAATGTTCGGCGAGGGAAGATGAGTGGGACAAATTTGTTTGTAGAGAGTTTTGAGTCTTTGTCGTAGGTTCTAAACCATTGTCCGATCGCAAATTTTCGCGCGGTGCGTCGCCTTCAACATCTAAAATTGATAAATTTAAATCGCTTGCCGATATGCACTCCCGGCTCAAATGATTCTCCTGGGTGCGATCGTACACGTCGAGACAAACTAATTTGAGGTTGGGGATTTTAAACTTAGAATGATTAACTCCCTCGTGTTGCTCTGGGGCAGCGGTATCTGTCTCGATTGCCTCTGTTTGGTTGTGGGCGAGTAATCTCTCAGTAAAATTTAGCTGGGGATCGCTGGGGTAGCGATTTCCAAATCTTCCATGGTTGTAAAGCCAGACGCTGACTTTTTCGACATCCAAAGTCCGGGCTGCAGCCTCGGTAATTTCGCGAATTCCCACATTCAGCGCACCGCTGTTGAGAGTCCTCTGCCTACCTAGCTGCAACAAAGCCAAACTCTGGCGGCGGAGGCGCTTTTCGCTCTCTTGGAGGGTTTGTTCTGCTTCCTTGCGCTGGGTGAGGTCGTACAAGGCGCACAATGCCGTCGGCTGGCCGTTAAACACCAGCGACTGAACCGAGATCATCGCCCAGAAAGCGGTGCCGTCTGATTTTTTACAGTGGAGTTCGTAGTTTTGCAGGTATCCCTCTTTAGCAAGTGCCTCAAGTACCTTTGGGCGATCGGCGGGGTTGAAGTAAAAGTCTGGAGTGCTGCAGCCGATCAATTTTTCTAGAGGTATGCTCAGGAGAGAAGCCAATTGAGCGTTCGCATACATAATCAAGCCGTCACAGAGGCGAGAAACTAATATCGGCACGGGAGTTGCCGAGGCGATCGCCCGAAACTGCTCTTCGCTTGAACGCAGCGCCAACTGAGCTTTGCTCAGCAAGTGAGCTTCCATCGTATCTGAATGTTCGGTGGTTGTCTCCAGCAAAAGTTCTAGGTCAACCTTTTCGCGCTTCAAGTTTTCAAGTTCCGCACTCAGCCGCTGAACGTCGAAAAGTAGCTGTTCTGTCGATGGTTCTTCCTGCATAGCAATTGAAAATTGGTAAATTTTAGTCTGTTCTGAAGTTTTTTATGGTTTTGTGCTAGTTTAACTATGACTTATTCCGATTAACTTCAGCCACCCTGATCCTGGTTCGCGGACTTAGCCGGGGATTTATCTTTACCTTTTTCGTTATTATTCCAATTCTAAGTGCAAGGAAGGCATCAGCCGCTGCAAGTTTTTCAGGGATTTCATCTGCCAGGGGATCTGTTTAGAACCTTTGATGGCGATTTGAATATTTTTTTGCTGGCGCACTTTGATCACAAATTTTGAGACAATATTAATTCCAGAACTATTTAAAAATTCTAGCTTTCGCAAGTCTAGAGTCACCGTGTTTGGGCAGGAGTCAGCCACTTCGTTGAGCAGATCGACGATCGGTGCGTATTCTTCCACCTGGCTGAGTCGGAACGATCCGCTACAGATGACTGTTTGCGTAGTGCGATCGTACTGGATCGTGTAATCTTTGGTCTGAATCTCCATACTTTTGTCAGTTGCCGATTTTGAGTGGTAAAGGCGCTTTGGCTGCGTGAGTGAGGATTGAGCTTCAGGCTAGCACGATCAAAATTCAGCCGTTTGCCGAATGCCGAATGCCTTTGCGTGTGTAACTTTTATTACATATACTGCCAACTGTACCATTGCCACAGGGCAGTTATGAGTTATTTTAGGATTTATCAGTTGTGTCAGTTGTGATACCAGTTGGCAAAAAGAGTGCAACTGTTGACTAGCTCTCAACCCTGGTAGTCATCAGTCATTGCCAATCTAACATCTCAAATCTCAAATCTCAAATTGTATGAGTTGTGGGGGTTAAGGAGACCAACTTTTGCTGAAGTTCCGAGCTATCAATTCGATTTATTTTCTCAAATTGGTATTGACAAAATCGCCAAAGTGTGAGAAATATTGCACATCTGACACTGAAGTGAAGGGGAGAATATTTAATGGCAATTTCAGGAATTACAGAAAAGCTTTTGGCGGCTAAAAAAGCTAAGGGAATTAGTTTTGCAGATTTGGAAAAACTTTTGGGGCGCGACGAAGTTTGGATTGCCGCGGTTATTTACCGTCAAGCTACCGCATCAGCAGATGAAGCCGAGAAAATTGTCTCGGCTTTGGGACTAGATAGCGAGACGGCTGCGGTTCTCTGTGAACCTCCGTTAAAAGGTTCTTTGGAGGCCTCGGTTCCGGTTGACCCGCTGATTTATCGTTTCTATGAAATTATGCAGGTTTACGGGATGCCACTCAAAGCAGTGATTCACGAAAAATTTGGTGACGGGATTATGAGCGCGATCGACTTTACTTTGGATGTCGAGAAAGAAGCAGACCCAAAAGGCGATCGAGTGAAAATAATTATGTCGGGAAAATTTTTGGAATACAAAAAATGGTAAGCCCGTGCGGCTTTATTTTCAAGTGAAAATGAAAAATTAAAATTGGCTCCCATGACTCATGACTAATCACTAAAGCCTCAAAAGTGTTAACTTAGAAACAGAGATCGCGAAGCTTGACTGCGCCAAAAAACCGAGACAAGCCCCCGACTTAAGTCGTGCAGAGCCCCAAATTTTAGACCCTAGTTCAGCTCCAAAATTCATCTGTGGAGTAAATCTAAAATCTAAAATCTAAAATCTAAAATCGACTGACTGGCTTGGGTGTCCGATCGGGAAACCCTTCTAGGGCACAGCTAAGGTAACTCCCGCGGCAACTTCCCCAGTCGAAACAAGCAACCGCAACCGTAAAGTAAGAGGCAAATATGTCAAAATATGACTCCCATCTCAGATGCTCCTTTTGCGGCAAGTCGCAAGAGTACGTCCGCAAGTTAATAGCTGGGCCCGGCGTCTACATTTGCGATGAATGCGTGGAACTGTGCAATGAAATTTTAGAGGAGGAGTTCTTTGACTCCAGTAAAACAATTGGCCAACAGATTCCCCAATCAGAGGTGCGAGAGTCTCAGGGACAAGGAACCAGGCGCCCAGGTCGATCGAATAAATCGAAAATTGTTTTAGCTCAAATTCCGAAACCAACAGAGATTAAGCAGCATTTAGACAACCACGTCATCGGCCAGCACTCAGCAAAAAAAGTCCTTTCTGTAGCAGTTTATAACCACTACAAGCGCTTGAGCGTTGACCAAGTAAAAGATAGCGACAAGTCTTCCCCTGACAGCGATGTAGAATTGCAAAAATCCAACATCCTGCTAGTCGGGCCCACAGGTTGCGGTAAAACTTTGTTAGCACAAAGTTTAGCGCAAATGCTCGAAGTCCCGTTTGCGGTAGCGGATGCGACGACACTGACAGAAGCTGGATATGTCGGCGACGATGTAGAAAATATCTTGCTGCGACTGTTGCAAATGTCCGATTTTGATGTGGAAGCGGCGCAGCGGGGCATTATTTATATTGATGAAATTGACAAGATTGCTCGCAAAAGCGAAAACACTTCGATCACTAGGGATGTATCGGGAGAAGGAGTGCAGCAAGCGCTGCTAAAAATGTTGGAAGGAACAGTGGTTAACGTGCCCCCGCAAGGCGGCCGCAAACATCCTTACCAAGATTTTATTCAAGTTGACACTAGCAAAATTCTATTTATTTGTGGCGGTGCTTTTGTCGGTTTGGAAAAAATAGTTGAACAGCGTTTGGGTAAAAAATCCTTGGGCTTTATTCAGCCAACAGAAACCGACAGCAACTCAACTTTGCCGGCGAAAGACAAGCGGGCCGCTGATATTTTGCAGCAGGTACAGCCGGACGATTTAGTCAAGTTTGGTTTGATTCCTGAGTTTGTCGGGCGGATTCCGGTGGTGACGGTGATTTCGCCGCTGGATGAGGCAGCTTTGATGCAGATATTGACTGAGCCCCGCAATGCGTTGGTGAAGCAGTATCAAAAGCTGTTGAAGATGGACAGCGTGGAATTGGAATTCCAGCCGGAAGCGCTACGGGCGATCGCCCAGGAAGCCTATCGTCGCAAAACGGGCGCGAGAGCTCTCCGCAGCATTTTAGAAGAGTTAATGCTGGATGTGATGTACGAGTTGCCTTCTCGCAAGGATGTGGCTAATTGTATGATTACTCCTGAAATGGTCGAGAAGCGATCGACTGCTGAATTGCTGTGGCATCCCGCATGGCGGCAGCACGAAACTGCATAATTTGTAATCTGTAGGGTGCTTGTGGCGCACCCTACAAACTACTAAACCAGCCCCCAGATTTATCCCTGGGGTCGCTTTCTCCCATCTAAAATCTAAAATCTAAAATCTAAAATCTAAAATCGATTGGCGGTAAGTGCGGTATGATGTGATTTCGCGATCGGTTCTAGCGGGGAGCAGCCGTTAGAGGAAACGGGGAAAGTTCGGTGCAAGTCCGGCGCTGTCCCGCAACTGTAATGAAACCCTTGGGGTTTCTCAAGTCAGAATGCCCGCCGATATATAACTCACTTTTGAACGCATCTGCGAGGTACGGATGATGGATGGAATTAACACGGCTGTACGCACAAAGCACAGTCTATTTGTTTGCACTGCTTGCGCTAGTGTTTGGAAAAACGGCAAGCGCGAAGGTAAAAGCGGCGGTCAACAATTTATGGAAAATTTGTCGCAACTCGCTAAAGATTGGGAGTTTTCTGATCAATTTGAGATTCAAGAGGTTGAGTGCATGAGTGCTTGCAGTCACTCTTGTGCGGTGTCTTTTGCTGCTGTTGGAAAGTACACTTATCTGTTTGGTGATTTACCAGCCAATGAGTCGGAAAGCGTCGAGGCTGTACTCGAATGCGCGGGTCAATACTATGCTAAACCGGACGGTTTGTTGCCTTGGTCTGAGCGTCCTCAAGCTCTGAAAAAAGGCGTTTTAGCAAAGATTCCACCACTACCAAATTAGAGTTTTTCTCCTTACCATGCTCGGCCCATTGGTGACAACTTAACGTCAAACCGATCGTCTCTCTTGTTTTTATCGAAATCTAGATCCCCCCTAACCCCCCTTAATAAGGGGGGGACAAGAAATATTCTCAAAGTCAACCCCTACTCCCCTTCTTAAGGGGGATTTAGGGGGATCTAGACTTCGCCTAAAAACGACATTTATGGTGGGTTTCCTAGTTCCCAGGCTCTGCCTGGTAACGCATACCCAGAGGCTCTGCCTCTTATTAAAACGCTTCTTTCTTCCAGCGAGGCAGAGCCTCTCGATTAGCATTCCCAGGCAGAGCCTGGGAACGAGATATCACACTACAACAACAAAATTATCAATGCACAAAATTCCTGTTACGGTCATCACTGGTTTTCTTGGTAGCGGCAAAACTACCTTAATTCGTCATTTATTGCAAAATAATCAAGGTCGCCGCATTGCTGTTCTGGTGAACGAATTTGGCGAAATCGGAATTGACGGAGAACTGCTGCGCGATTGCCAAGTTTGCGACGAAGAAGAAAATGTTAGCAGCAATATTGTTGAACTAACAAATGGTTGTCTTTGCTGCACTGTTCAAGAGGAATTCTTGCCGACTATGCAGGAATTGTTGAAGCGCAGAGAGCAAATTGATTGTATCTTAATTGAGACTTCGGGCCTCGCACTTCCTAAACCTTTGATTCAAGCTTTTCGCTGGCCGGAAATTCGCACCGGTGCTACAGTAGACGGTGTTGTTGCTGTTGTCGATTGCGAAGCTATTGCTAGCGGTTCTTTTGTCGGTGATATCGATGCTTTGATGGCACAGCGGCAGGCTGATGATAGTTTAGATCACGAAACTCCGATCGAGGAATTGTTTGAAGACCAGTTAGCCTGTGCCGATATGGTACTTTTAACGAAGGTCGATCGCGTGGATGCGGAAACTCACCAGAAAGTCCAAAGCTGGTTGCAACAAGAGTTACGTCCGAGTGTGAAAATTGTGCCTTGCAAAGGTGGCGAAATTAACCCCGATGTGTTAATGGGATTTAATGCGGCGGTTGAGGATGATTTGGAGTCTCGCCCAAGTCACCACGACACTGAGGAGGAACACGAGCACGATGATGATATTAACTCGACTTTCTTTATTGCCGATCGCGAATTTGAACCGGAAGCTTTGGTGAAAAAACTGCAATCGTTGATGCAGCAGGAGGAAATCTATCGGATTAAAGGGTTTGTGGCGGTTCCCAAGAAACCGATGAGGATGGTGTTGCAAGGTGTGGGCTCTCGGATAGAATATTTTTACGATCGCCCTTGGCAACCTTCCGAGATCCGCCAAACCAAATTAGTGCTGATTGGTCGAGAGTTAGAGCGCGATCGAATTGCAGCTATGATTAACAATTAATTGTCATCAGTCATTAGCCACACACGCTGACCTCAGAAACCGGGTTTCTTCCTATATTTCTCGTTCTTCCAAAACTCGTAGAAACCCGGTTTCTAGCCCTATGGGTAAGCCCTGAACCAAAGACTGCGTATTCCTGTAGTTAAAAACTCTTAACATTTTTTAATAAACTTGCTACTGCCAGCAAGTTTGGTGTAGAATAACGATAATGGTTATCATTGTACACTAATCGAGGTCAAGTATGGTGAGTGCTGGGGCGATCGAATCAGTTCCTGTTACCGTTCTCACGGGCTATCTGGGTGCAGGCAAAACTACGCTACTGAACCGAATTTTAACAGAGGAACACGGCAAAAAAGTTGCAGTCATCGTCAATGAGTTCGGCGAAGTAGGCATCGACAACCAACTGATAATTGATGCCGACGAAGAAATTTTCGAGATGAACAACGGCTGCATTTGCTGTACAGTCCGAGGCGATTTAATTCGGATTATCGGCAACTTAATGAAGCGGCGAGACAAATTTGACCACATAGTCATCGAAACCACAGGTTTAGCCGACCCCGCACCAGTAATTCAAACCTTTTTTGTAGACGAAGATATGCGGGACACATTACTGCTAGATGCAGTTGTCACCGTAGTCGATGCCAAGCACATCTGGCAGCACTGGGACGCAGACGAAGCTCAAGAACAAATTGCATTCGCCGATGTAGTTTTGCTCAACAAAACTGATTTAGTGACTGACGAAGAATTGGCAGAATTAGAAAAGCGAATTCGCGCCATGAATGCAATGGCAAAAATTCACCGTACTCACAATGCTGAATTACAAATGGATGCTTTGTTGGGCGTCAAAGCATTTGATTTGAACCGGGCATTAGAAATCGAACCCGACTTTTTGGGCGAACACACTCACGAACACGACGAAACTGTTACCTCGGTAGCAATAGTCGAATCCGGTGCTATTGATGGCAACAAATTTAGCGATTGGGTCGGCGAATTGTTGCGAACTCAAGGCACGAATATCTTTCGGACAAAAGGCATTTTGAATATGGCTGGAGAAAACAACAGATTTGTGTTTCAAGGAGTGCATATGTTGTTCGATGGCAGACCGGATCGACCTTGGAAAGATACAGAAATTCCGAAAAATGAGCTTGTATTTATCGGTCGGAATTTAAACGAAAATCAATTGCGAGAGGATTTTCGTAAATGTCTGGTTTAACTGACATATTGAAGCATTTTCAATAAGCCTTTTAGCAACAGGCAAGATGCCTGTTCCACAAGATGAAAATTCATCTCTTGTGGAAGGGAACAGGCAAGATGCCTGTTCCACAAGATGAAAATTCATCTCTTGTGGAAGGGAACAGGCAAGATGCCTGTTCCACAAGAAGAGAATTCATCTCTTGTGGAAGGGAACAGGCAAGATGCCTGTTCCACAAGAATAAAATTCATCTTTTTGTGGAAGGGAACAGGCAAGATGCCTGTTCCACAAGAAGAGAATTCATCTTTTTGTGGAAGGGAACAGGCAAGATGCCTGTTCCACAAAAAGAAAATTCATCTTTTGTGGAAGGGAACAGGCAAGATGCCTGTTCCACAAGAAGAGAATTCATCTTTTGTGGAAGGGAACAGGCAAGATGCCTGTTCCACAAGAATAAAATTCATCTCTTGTGGAACGGGCATCTTGCCCGTTCTTAAGAATAGTACAATATGTCAGATTCAATAAATATGGGTAACAAAAAGACAAATAAAAGTGAACTAACCCTGCAATTTCACGCTAAAAAAATGCTGTCTGACTACGTAACTGCTGTTACTTGGTCGCCGGATGGCAAAACTTTAGCAGTCTGTTCCGCTGCGGGCGAAGTGATGTTAGGGACTGTAGGGACAATGAATGAATTGTCCTTGCAACCGCTACAAACTGCTACGGGTAAATCAGCCGATTGCTTGTCTTTTTCACGCGACAGTCAATTCCTAGCTGCTGGCGGACAAGACGGACGGGTGCAAATTTGGCGCGTTAATTCTGGGGAATTAATTGCTAATTTGGACAACCAGCGCGTCTGGGTGGACAAGTTAGTTTGGAGTCCGAACTGCAATCAGTTAGCTTTTAGTATGGGCCGCTGCGTTCAAGTTTGGAATGCTGATGATGATGTTGTTGAAGTAACGCTGAATTTCGACTCATCATCTATCCTCGATTTAGCATGGCATCCTGTTGTTAAATATCTGGCAGTTAGCGGCTATCAAGGTGTCAAAGTTTGGGACGGCGAAGACTGGGACGAAGACCCGCACGTCTTGTCAGTACCGTCTGCAACAGGTGCAATTTCTTGGGATACGTCAGGGAAATATTTAGCTTGCGGTAATATTGACAACACCCTAATTGTTAATGAATGGGGCAGTTCTCAACCGTGGATAATGCAGGGTTTTCCGGGGAAAGTTCGGCAGTTAGCTTGGTCGGGTAAAACTAATTCTTTGGGTGCACCTTTGTTAGCTGCTTCGAGTTCTCAAGGCATTTCTGTCTGGGAAAGAGACGCTGATGAAAGAGTCGGTTGGGAAGGTTGGGCGTTAGAAGTGCATGAAAAAGTTGTAAATGCGATCGCCTTTCAACCTACCACATTTTTATTAGCTTCTGCAGCCGCAGATGGTCAAGTTTGTTTGTGGTATGAAGCAGAACAATTGCTGCAAATTCTCAAAGGTGCAGAGGGCGGTTTTTCCTGTCTCGCATGGCATCCCGAAGGCCAGCTTCTCGTGGCTGGCGGCTGTGGAGGCGAATTGCTGGTTTGGTCAAAGTCTATGCGTGGCAAAGGCTTCGGGGGGCGCTAAGTTCGCATAGGCACCGGTTTGACCAAAACATAAACAATTGAAAACTTTAGGACTTACCCACGGGTATCCAGAAACCGGGTTTTTCGAGCGTCTACTTCGTTGCATACCGCATCGAGTAAAAAACCCGGTTTCTAAGCGTCGAAGTGCGTCCTGGAGTGTTATCCTCTCTTTCTTGTCAAAATCCCTTGACTGGGACTGAACAGCAAAGCTACTAAAAATAACCCAAAAACAACTAATACAATTGCGGCACCAGAAGGCATATTCCAATAATAGCTGAGATACATACCAGTCACGCTAGCTATAATCCCAATAATTGCTCCTAATCCCATCATTAAATGTAGCTCTTTTACCAACAAATACGCCGTCATTCCCGGCCCGATTAACAGCGAAATTACTAACAGCGCTCCCACGGTTTGCAAACTCGCAACAATCGTCAGCGTAATCGCCGAAATCATCCCCAAATAAATCCAGTTTACAGGCAAACCGCAGGCTTGCGCCCCCAGGGGGTCAAAAGTATAGAATAGCAGTTCTTTGTAAAAGATTTTAACGATCGCCAAAATAATCAAAGTTATCACAAAAGTCTGCTGCACGTCAGCAGGTGCAACTGACAATATATTCCCAAACAAAAACCCATCAAGGTCTAATTTGGTTGTCCGCAACAGGCTAATTAAGGTGACGCTAATTGCTAAAAATGTCGATAAAATTAATGCCATGACTGCATCAATTTTTAGGCGCGATTGGGATTGAATCCACGCCATAATCACGGCGCTGATAATTCCCGATATAAAGGCACCGATCGAAATATTGAAACCTAAAGAAAAAGCTACGGGCAATCCTGCTAATACTGAATGGGCAATCATGTCAACCATCATTCCCATTTGCTGTACAATTAGGTATGAACCGACAACGGCGCAGAGAATTCCTAGCAAAATGCCGACGGCGATCGCATTTCGCATGAACTCGAATTGTAGCGGCTCAATTAGTAGGTTTAACATTGAATTAGGTTAATAATAGGTTTTTTTTAACTACAATCAATTGCACAGGCGTCCCGCCTGTGCCACAATCTACTTCACAGGCGGGACGCTTGTGCCACAATCAATTGCACAGGCGGGACGCTTGTGCCACAATCAATTGCACAGGCGGGACGCTTGTGCCACAATCTACTTCACAGGCGGGACGCTTGTGCCACAATCAATTGCACAGGCGGGACGCTTGTGCCACAATCAATTGCACAGGCGGGACGCTTGTGCCACAATCTACTTCACAGGCGGGACGCTTGTGCCACAATCAATTGCACAGGCGGGACGCTTGTGCCACAATCA
>NZ_JAUBUB010000131.1:0-15615 GCF_036705265.1 Microcoleus sp. B4-C2 | reverse complement strand
TTTTAGTAGGCATTGACTTGATCGGAAAATTATCATATTATACCATACAATATGCGTTTTAGATGCTGAACAGCTTAATACCCTCTCTGATTCCTTCCTCTTTCAAACCGGACATAAGTAGTATTAGGAGATAGATATCTTATATTTCCTTTATAGCTACGATTGTCAAAATATACATTATCTTCATCCTCATCTCGATTTACGTGTTTTATGAAACCAAACCAAGATCCATCATCTTTGTGTATAATTTTCAGAATAGTTCCTTCGTAAATTATGTTATCTTCATCTTCTTCTTGTTCTACGACTGGAGTTTGAATAAACTTCTCACGAGCCACTCTAAGTAGCAAGTCAGTAAATTCCTCGCGATCTTTCATTCCGTAACGGCTTTTTCCTTGCCCAACCCATGATTTTTGAGTTATGTAAAATATTTCCCAAACTTTTTCTAATCTTTCCGTAAATTTATCTTCTTGTAAAATCTCAATGAGTTTTTTACAGTAATCCTCTATAGATTTTTGTTTTGTGAGCTTTGGAGGAAATTCTCCTATGGTCATCCTAAAAATTAAATAAAGATGAGCTTTATATGTTTTATATATTTCTTTAGATGTTTGATCTTTTTCCCCATTTCTAAAGTATTTCTCAAACCTATACCAAATAAGAGCCGAGACATAGTAAGGATATGGACTATGATCTTCTACAAAAATTTTTCTTGGTTCTTTTTGTCCCACATATTCTCTCAAGAGTGTTGATTCATGTCTGTGTCCATCATGAGGAGAATCAAGAAAAACACTAACAAATACCTGAGTCAAAGTTCTTAAGTTTACAATTTGATCCTTTTTGATGTGAGGATCGTTGCTATATTGTTTAGACCGTCTTTCATAATAAAGTTTTACATCGTTTTCAAATGCAAGAAAAAAAGGCTCTAATTTTTCTTTATGAAAAGATCGCGTCGTTTCAAAAGCTTCTTCCAAAACCTGATTTTGTTTATTAGTTCCTCTAACAATTTTATTTGAAATTTCGGGATTTTCGGTAGATATCAGTCGGATAAGAAGTTTGACTTTCTCAATCCTTGGGTTCTCTCTTTGGTTAAATAAGGAGTTACTTGTTTGGCAACCGTTAACAATTTGAGGATTAGTAATTTTTACTAGCTTACCCCGAGGATTTTGAAATTCTGTGCATACAATCGTAACTCCATTGTTGCAAAGCAAAAACATTTCGGGATTTTCGTTGATTGTAGTTTCGATTTCACTATTGACAGTCTTATTATCTCCTAAATAGTCACGAACGTTGTCATTAAATAGAGAGCGACGCAGTGAACCATCTTCTTTTGTGAGAATTTTCAAGAACTCTGACGCTTCACAAGTAAAAGCATCTGCTCTTTTGACATCTGTTTTACTGTCTACGATCATTGGAAAAATATCAATGACATTCATTTGAACGTCAAACTGATTTTTTAACTCTCGACAGAAATTCTTGAGCCGATCTCCTCCAACAATTTTTACTTCAACAGTTTCAAAGTTTTCTTTTTCTAGGTTTTTAAGTTCCTTTATTAGGAATTTTTTAGAGCCTAAAAAATTCTCATCTGTTGGTTCCGATCTTGCTGTACTAACATAATAAAGAATAAGACTTGGGATTTTATCAAGTTTTCTAATTACTTCCTCGTTAGAATAGATAAAATCCTTAATTTCCCGAAATTCTTTAATTCTAGAGTTCTGAGGTAGATAGGGATCATCTGAAAAAAAGACTTTTACTCCAGTTCCAAGTTTATTCAAGACTGTAACATCAAATTCCGATCGCATTTTCGATTGAATGAATAAAAATTCAATATTGATTCTTTTACTTTCCTGTGCAATGTCACTAATCTCATCAATGCTTTTAACTAATCTATCGTTAACCTTAATTCCTATTCCATCTATACCTGTATCATAGCCTGCACCAACACAAACAAAATCTAGTAATTCAGCATCTGCCGTAAAAATATCAGGATAATCAAGACTAAACAGAACATAATTAACAAATTTCTCAAAAGCAGCACCGTTTGTGGCAGGATCTGATTCAACAGTATTTAATTCAAAATTATTTTTAAAGTCATTGAAAAACGATTGAAGAATAATATCCATAATTGATAGTGTTTTTATTTGAGTTTAAGTATTCTAAAATAAAATATTATCAAAAAACTAAAGCTCTGTCAGCTCTAAAAATACCCAATTTGTTAGCAATTTTGTTGGCTAATCCACTGCGCTCTGTGTTAAAATGTTGGGAAATGCCAGGAATAGTTAGAAAAAGTTATAAAATGTTAGGTACAATACGGAAAATCACAACATCCACGATACTGCATGAATCTTAAGGAAGTGTTACAAATGGCTGACGAGATGGTATTTGCCAAAACTGGTCAACACCTCGATAACTTACAAGAGGCAATTCTGCGAGGAACCATGCAAGGTGAGAAATATACCAAAATTGCCGAGGATATTCACTTTAACGAGAGTTATCTTAGGCAAGTTGGATCGCAATTATGGCAGATACTTTCAGAAGAGTTGGGAGAAGATGTTAATAAAACGAATGTTCGATCGGCAATGGAGAGGTTGCAAGTCTCTTTATTCTCATCAAATGTGGCACAAGACTCTGTACAAATTAGGAATATTAATTTTTGTGGAGAAGCTAAATACCCGCCAGATATACCAAACTTACACCCACCAAATCAGGAAACATCTAATTCAAAACCAATTAAAACTCTACATCAAGATTTAAGCGAAATGCCGGAGTTGGGTAATTTCTACGATCGCACCCCCGAACTCCAAACCCTCACAACCTGGATTCTACAACAAAACTGCCGCCTCCTCACCCTCACCGGTATCAGCGGCATCGGCAAAACATCCCTAGCAGTACAACTCGTACAACAAATCAAAAACGAGTTTGAGTACGCAGTTTGGTACACACTAGACGAATTTCCCACCATCGATAAATTTCAATCTAACCTAACACAGCTTTTTTCCCAGTCAGAAAACCCAGATTCATCCCCAACAAACCAGAAACCCTTACCGCTGATTAAGTATTTGCAAAACCATCGCTGTTTAGTAGTCTTGGATGACGTTCACAACCTTTTTTCTAGCGGCGAATTCGCAGGAAAGTATAAACCAAAATACGAAGAATATCGCTCCCTATTCAAACAAATAGAAAAATTATCCCATCAAAGTTGCTTTCTGCTAATCGGTTGGGAACCGCCGAAAGAAGTGCCTCAACTCACAAGCGAAAATACTCCCATTCGGACTTTACAACTCACTGGCTTAGATACCGCAGCCGCACGGGAAATCCTCAGAGATAAAGGATTAACAGAAATTGATAACTGCGAAGCACTCATTCACCGCTACCAAGGCAATCCGTTATGGTTAAAAAGCGTGGCGACTTTGATTCAAGAGTTGGGTATCGGCGCGAATGACTTATTAATAGATGATACCATATTGTTACCCGAAGATTTGAAAGATGTTTTACACCAGCAGTACGATCGCACTTCCGAACTAGAAAAACAAGTCATGTCATTGTTGGCGACAAAAAACCAGCCAGTCAACTTTGCCAACTTGCTACAAAATGCACAAATATCATCATCCGATTTGCTAAACGCATTGCAATCTCTATCGCGGCGCTGCTTGATCGAAAAACAGGAAAGTCTTTACACTTTGCCACCTGTACTGAAGCAGTATATTAAAGGGTTGTAACGGAGATATGGCACCATTCTCGATAAATATTTTAGGAACAGGCAAGATGCCTGTTCCACAATAAAATTCATCTTTTGTGGAACGGGCATCTTGCCCGTTCTTGAGAATGGTGCGAGATTGTGGGTTTTAGGCAATTATTGTTGGTGAACCCGCCCCAACAAATTTTTGACAGAGGGTAAGATTTCAGTTATACCCAATCCGGCTTAAATACCTCCTTTATTTCTTAGTCTGCGGAGGCAGACTTTGTGTGACAAGAAGCGGTTTCAACCGCCCCATCATAAAGAGTGGTGACTGTGCTATCATAGAATACAAAACTTATTGAGTCGAGTTATATGACCACAATAACTACAGTCACAACAGCCTCAAAACTCGCTGATTACTACATCTGGTTCGCGAATGATGTAGGCTCCTATCTCAGCAACCACAAGCTACAAAAACTATTGTACTACGCCCAAGCATGGTATTTAGCATTTGAGGATACACCGCTGTTTGATGAAGATTTTGAAGCTTGGGTGCACGGGCCGACTATCCCGGCTTTATTTTACGAATACAAAGAACAATTTGACTGGAAGCCAATTCTGAAAGAAGTCGAAAAACCAGAATTTCCCGAAGAAGTACAAGAGTTTTTAGACGAGTTAGCTGACGATTACCTCTTTCGGGATGCCTATGAGTTAGAATTGATGGTGCGCCGTGAAGATCCTTGGATTAATGCTAGAGGTGAGTTGCCAAAAGATGAACCTTCTCATGCTATTATTACGAAGGAATCAATGAGAAAATTTTACAAAACCCGTGTCATCGAAGAAGCATAAAAAAAGACAAGATACAGAGATTCGTAGTCAACCATCTTCACCAAAGAGAGAGGTTGTCAATATCCAAATTCCCGAAGGAATTAGTTTTTCTTTCAGGTATTACCAGGATGATAAAGATAAGTTTTCAATTGGTGGTAGAGACGCTAAGTATCTAGCGTCTCTACTGAGACGGCTGCGCGATTTGTCACAATTGAATGCTCAAGAGGTTATCAATAATCAGAGTAAAAGTCTGCGCTGTCATAGCATAGTTTGGAAAAATACTACTGAACCTAATGGCTTTGGCATTCCCAATGAAGATATCCTAATAAATGTTCCCTACCAGTTTCAAATATCTGCTAATGAATACGGCAGGGTGCATGGCTTTTTTAGTGAAAATGTTTTTTATATTGTCTGGCTAGATCCAGACCACAATCTTTATAGTTGAAATTATAATAAATTTTGAAAAAAACACAATATTCCAGATTCCCGACAACTTCGGCGAAGTTTGAAATCTAAAAAAAGAGCGTTACTCATCAGTCATTTTCAGGACTTACGCATCAAAGCCAAAGAAACCGGGTTTTTCATCGAATCTGTGGCTGCGACAAAATATTCTCGCAAAAAACCCGGTTTCTGAACCCCATGCGTAAGTCCTAATTTTAAGAAAGTTTTGCATAGAGAGCTGAAATAAAATTAACGCTTAAAAAGCCTACTCCTAGTACGAGAATGATAAAGATGGCGATACTGAAAATAGACTTTAGCCGATCGCCAATTCCGGGTTTTTCTGAGTTCATTGGTCAATTTTTGCAGTAAATTTGAGAGGGGCAATTGAGAAAGAGTAGATTATACCAATGGGCGAACAAAAATGCAACTCCCGACAACCTCCAAACGACGATCGCCCTGAGTAGGTCGCATTTTTTAACTTTTAATCTAAAATCTAAAATCTAAAATAGTCTTAGGCATTTTTCGGTGAGCCCGGACAGCCCGAAGTCGATCGCCCGAACCCGATCGCGCTAACTCCTGTAAAATAGAGGGCGCGTGGGGGCGAACCTTTTAACAGCCGGAATTGGGCGCGATCGCCACAGGCTCCCAAATACATAATAATATGGCAGTCATCCTTAACTTACTCACAAAGGTAAAAATAGAAGAGTGCCAAGAAATAATCTAAAACATATAACTGAAAAAAGGATAGAAATCGATGCTCCACCCAGTCTCGCAACCTTACCCACAACGAGCAAATACTATGACCCAAAGAGCCGTGCGGAAGCCAAAACCCTCTGTTGCAAACCACTTGAGACCAAGTTTTCCTCAAAGGCACTGGCTGGAGCTGGCAGAGTACGCCTCTCTGGCGGCCTCTGGTGTGGGTTCCCTGGCGGTGGCAGTGTCGGGTCAAGCTTTTTACGGGGTTGCTCCCCTAACTTTGGCTTTGTCGCTGAATGTTGCTAACCGGTATCGGTTCGAGCAGCAAGTGCGGGTGCATCAAAATTCGGAAATGGCCCAAGTCCAAAAGTCTGTCAATAAAGTCGAAAAAACGGCCGTGACGGTAATTGTTAAATTACGCAAGCAGTTGTCTGCAGATATTGCAGCGCTGCGCCAGCAAATGGCTGCACTACCTAGGCATGAGGCTGTTGAGGATTCTATCGATATTCAGCGGCAGTTGCTGAGTTTAGGAGAGTCGGTAGCTTCTTTGCAAGAAATCGTGGCCTCTGCTGTGCTCGATGTCCGCCAGCAGGTGAGCGAACAAGTGCAAGATTTATCGGTTGGCCAACGGGCGAATCTCCAAGCTGTGGAACAGGCTATAGAGCAACTGCAAAGTGCGACGCAAGGCTTGGCAGAAACTTCTATCACCAGAGACGACTGGGAAGTAGTAAATACTAGATTTTTGGAAATCCAGAAAGTCATGGCCAATTTGCAAAGCCAACTGCAAGCTCCCGCACACCAATCGAGTGCGGATTTGTCGATTGTCCAAGCTCAAATCCACCGTTTGGAACACGAGCAGCAAGAAGTTGTCAAACCTCACCTCAAGCGCTTAATCTCAGTTGTCAAGGAGTTGCAGCACACACCAGAGAACCGTCAGTAGTCATTAGTCAGCAGTCATTAGTCATCAGTCAGAAGGAATACTTTTGCCCTCGGACACGCTCGACACTCTCCGACTCTCCGACTCACGCCCGATCGAGTCCTACTTTTTCGACAACTGTGTTAAAAGATTAAAAGCTAATCTGTCTAGTTCAACTGTTTTCAACCTGTTACAAGAAAATTAAATGACTGCAACCGTAACTATTGCTGATAACCCGTTACTAATCGGTCAAGGATTGCCGACCTTTGACGCGATCGAACCACAACACGTAGTCCCCGCCATCACCCAACTGCTGACCGAACTAGAAGCCTCGCTAGCTGCCTTAGAAGCCTCTGTAGAGCCGACTTGGAGCGGCTTAGTAGAACCATTGCAGCGACTCGGAGAGCGTTTAAATTGGAGCTGGAGCATTGTCGGACATTTGATGGGCGTGAAAAATAGCCCGGAACTGCGATCGGCTCACGAAACAGTGCAGCCGGAAGTAGTAAAATTTTGGAGCAAGCTCAGTCAAAGCAAACCGCTTTATGAAGCTTTTAAAGCACTGCGGGCTAGCGAAAATTGGGACAGGTTAGAGTCAGCTCAAAAGCGAATTGTCGAAGCCGCTCTCCGAGACGCCCAACTCTCCGGCGTCGGTTTAGAAGGCGAGCAAAAAGAGCGTTTTAATGCCATTCAATTAGAATTGGCCGAAATTACTACCCAATTTTCTAATCACGTCCTCGACGCTACCAAAGCATTCAGCATCACCCTCACAAACAAAGATGAAATTGACGGTTTGCCGCCGAGTTTGTTGAGTTTAGCCGCTCAAGCCGCTCGCAGCGCTGGCGAAGAAAATGCGGATGCCGAAAACGGCCCTTGGCGGATTACTTTAGACTTTCCGAGTTACGGCCCTTTCATGCAGCACAGCACCCGCGGCGACTTGCGCGAAAAGTTGTACAAAGCTTTTATCGGCAGAGCAAGTAGCGGAGAATTGAATAACTGGCCGTTAACCGATCGCATTTTAGCTTTGCGCCAGGAAAAAGCTGCTTTGCTGGGGTTTAGTAGTTATGCCGAATTGAGTCTGGCGAGCAAAATGGCTCCCGACGTTACAGCAGTGGAAGCTTTGTTAGAAGAATTGCGTCAGGCTAGTTATGATGCTGCTGTCAAAGATTTAGAAGAATTGAAAGCTTTTGCTGCCGAAAAAGGCGCGGCGGAATCTGGCGATTTAAAGCACTGGGATGTAGGTTTTTGGTCGGAACGGCGCCGGGAAGAAAAGTTTGCTTTTAGTGCCGAAGAATTGCGACCTTATTTTGCTTTGCCACAGGTATTAGAGGGGTTATTTGGATTAGTAAAGCGGCTATTTGGCGTGACAGTAACTGCGGCGGACGGTCAAACTCCTGTGTGGCACAAAGATGTGCGCTATTTCCAAATAGATGATGAAGCAGGAAATACGATCGCCAATTTCTATTTAGACCCCTACAGCCGCCCCGAAGAAAAGCGCGGCGGTGCTTGGATGGACGAGTGCGTGGTGCGCGCTAAATTTGTCGAAGCAGGAAAAACAACCACGCGGTTGCCGGTGGCTTATTTGGTGTGCAACCAAAGTCCTCCGGTTGACGGCAAACCGAGTTTAATGACTTTCTTGGAAGTCGAAACTTTGTTTCACGAATTCGGTCACGGTTTGCAGCATATGCTGACAACGGTAGACTATCCGGGGGCTTCTGGCATCAATAATGTTGAGTGGGATGCGGTGGAATTGCCCAGTCAATTTATGGAAAATTGGTGTTACGATCGCGCGACTTTGCTCGGGATGGCAAAGCATTACGAAACCGGGGAAACTTTGCCGGAACACTACTACCAAAAACTGCTAGCAGCGCGCCACTACATGAGTGGCACCGTCATGCTCAGGCAAGTACATTTTAGCAGCGTTGATATTGAATTGCACCACCGCTATCGATCGGGCGGCAGCGAAACTGTGGCCGATGTCCGCAACCGTATCGCTAAAACTACGACTGTTTTGCCTCCTCTGGAAGAAGACGCATTTTTGTGCGCTTTCGGACATATTTTTGCGGGCGGCTATGCGGCGGGATATTACAGTTACAAATGGGCTGAAGTGCTCAGCGCTGATGCTTTTGCGGCGTTTGAGGAAGCGGGTTTGGAAGATGAAAGTGCGATCGCCTCTACAGGTAAGCGCTTCCGAGATACAGTATTAGGATTGGGCGGCAGTTTGCACCCGATGGAAGTGTTTAAAACTTTCCGGGGACGCGAACCGAGCACTAAAGCTTTGTTGAGACACAGCGGTTTAGTTGCTGCTTAATCTGGCTTAATCTAATCTGGAATAATTGGGGATTAATGCGGGTGAATTTCTTTGCATTAATCCCTGTTTTTTTGTTGAAGAAGATTTGGGCATATCCTGTATGTTTAGGGTGTTTATACAGCATATTCCATGTATATGTAGTACACACTATCTTGTAGTAAATAAGGTGCGGATACACCCATCAATCTGCAAGTTCTATTTAAAAGGTCGATAAAACTTACAGATTGACGGGTGTATCCGCACCAAACAGCAGGCGATCGCTCTTCTTGTGTGTACCACATCTACATGGAATATGCTGTATCTCAAATGAGTTCAAAAGAACCACTCTTGACACGATGATCCTTTATATCTTGCCCTTAAAGTCAAGTACAATTTATCCCAAATTAGATGAGCTTACCCTGCTGTTTCAACCCCCATACAGTCCGGAAGTAAACCCCATAGAATGACTGTCGGGCTACGTAAAAAAACATTGAAATGGTTGAGATTTGACCAAATAGAAGAGTTGAGAGCAGCGGAGAAAAAATAGTTAAATAAGTTGACGTTGGAAGTTATTGCTTCTTTGAGGGGATGGAAATTTATTTGATAGGATATCTCTGTAGCAGGACTTTAGGAAATTGGTAAGCAGTCGCGCATTTAAATTGTATATTCAGGGCGGGCAGGACGCCCATCCCACAAGACTTTGATTTTTTTTGACCTACAATTTAAAGGCCGCAACAGCTTATAAGTCGGCGCTTTAAAACGCCACTATGTAAACGATGTAAAATGTCTAAATGATCTCTACTGGCTAACTTAAGCCTATTTACATACTGTTACAGTATTCGGTTTAATCCCGCCTACCTACTTAAAACCCCTGTTAGTTTTGCCAGTTCCGGTGGAAAGGAAAATGAGTTGGTCGCTCCATTGTTTATAGTTGCTGTGGGATCTGATAGTTGCCAAGAAAATGTAACCCACTAAAGAATACTTGATAACCTATGGAACAAGTGCGATCGCCCAGTCGAGTTGGATGCTATTAAGTTTGAGAAAAACATCTAAATCTAATGACGATCGCTCGCCTCAACCATTGCCTTTACAAAACCTCCGATTTCCGTGGCTACCTTAATGAAACCTGTCTCAATCATAGGCAGAAGGATTCTTAAGGCAGTTGACTGTACGCCAAAACCATATCGGGAGCATCACATACTTGACTTTCGGTGACTGGATTAGGCCGCGTTGAGTAGGCAATAGCGTGCATATGTTTTACGCGAGCTTGAAAAGTCTTCTCAAATGTGTGCTGTTGAGCAAACTTGAGGGACTTGAACGACATCGATTTAATTTCTTCCCGGTTGTGGCTGAGTTCTGCAATTTTCTTCGCCATCTGTTTAGGCTGATTCATTGGCACAACCCATCCCGTCTCCGACATTTCTGCAATTCCCTCGAATGCTTCGTTAGCATAGCCAACAATCGGCACGCCAGCAGCCATAGTTTCTATGTAAGTACAAGAAGGATCGCCCTGCCGGTGACAGCAAACAAACAAATCAATATTGTTCTTCACAAAGGGGAAGAAATCTGTTTTAAAGTCAGGCACTCCAAGCATTTTTACACAATCATTAAGTTGATTGGCCGCTATTTGCTGGTGCATCATCTCTTCTAATTCACCAATACCACTGATGAACATTTCAAATTTCACCTTCAGTTGTTTGAGTTCTTTAGCGACCTCAAGTAAATGATCTGCTCCTTTCATCTTAATTAGGCGACCTGAGAATACTAGCCGCAGAGGCATATCTGGAGAGCGGTTTTCAGTGCGCCGTTCAATATCAGCTTCTGTTGCTAACATATCCTCGCTAATCCGCGTGTCAAAGAAAAACTGTGGATTGCGATTGATATGCTTGTATTCTTGGTAAGTAGGGGTGCCGTTGCACTGCAATCCATCTGCCATTGCGATTGCCTTGCGCTGCTTATATTCCTGAATGTAAGTCCAAATAATTCTTCGCAAACGGAGCAAGGGATTGCTCGTACTCACATTCACGATTTGTTTGCGAGTTTTCAGACTGTATTCGGAAACGTAAATACACGGTACTCCCGCTATTTTACACACTTTACTGATATGGTTCTGTCTGTATTCCGGGGCTGCCAATACCAGCGAACTCTGATGCTGATGTAGTAAAGCTGGGGTGATTTTGTCAAAAGAAATTATTTCCAGTTTGAATGGCAATTCATCAAGTTTGAATATTTTTGAATCTATCTGGTCGTTGTCTTTTTTCGTTTCTTCCATCATCACCGTAATAGATCCCGACCAATACTCGGCTAACTCACCAACTGCTTCAATCAATTTGCGGGTGAGTAAAACTTCACCGTTTGGCAAAAGCTTTACTTTGAGTGGCTGTACGATAGTCAGATTGTTGTTAGTAAGCATAGGTTAGGGACTCCCTGATTGTAAGTTTTTACGGTTGATGCGGTAGTGAATCTTTGCTGTTCTTGGCAAGGGCTGTTTATCAATATAACAGACATTTACCGAATTTTAATTTCGCCGCCTGATACGAGAAGCATTTCAGACTCGGTTTCGGAGATATCTAATACTTAAGATTGATTCAGCAACTGGATTAGACCTTTATTATTTAATGGGAGGTCTGTTTGATATGTAGCAATCATCTGCGATCTACGTATAAGTGTCAATAATCTTTTCCGAGCTTTACTAAATCTTTATAGTTTAGGGGTAAATTATAAAGAAAAGTGCAATTTTAGGGTGAATTTGGTTAAAGCAATGGCTGTTCTAAGTATTTTTACTTAAGTAAAATCATCTAACTAGCAAGAATGAGCGCGAGTTGCGAATACGGCGATCTCAATGCTTTAAGTAAGTCGATGGGAAAAAACGCCCCTAGGTAAACGAGGGCAAAGTCTCCAAATGCTCTCTAATGGCTGACTTAAACCTGTTTACATGGTGTTACATTATGCGGTTTAAGCAGGTCTACGTAATGAAACCATAGATTTATAACAAATTTATTATAAACTTTACATAAATATATATCTTGTAATATAATAATATTTTTTGACAATTACCCTGGCGAAGTAGAAGGAGTAAAAAAAATTTTTACCCCTTCTGTCTTCGCTAATGCGAAGCCTTGATGCTGAACTTTTCTTTTATAAACCGGATATAAAGGTGCTTGAAAGCCGACTTCACCACGCGGGGCATACCAAAGTCGATCGCCATCATGCTTTCGGGCAACTTCCAATCCAAAACCTTGAGATTTTCCGGCTGCAAAAGCGGAAAATCAATCGCCTCTAAATTCGAGCAAAGCCCCAATCTCATCGCCGCAGCTACAGTGGGAACCGCCTCCGGATCGGCATTAATAATTTCCACTAAAGTTCTGTCCAAAGCAAACACATCATCAGAGGCGGCCAAAATTCCCAAAAACTTAGGTTCGCCGCCACTTGGCCCGTTACCTTCGTGACCGATAATTCCATCCAAAATCGTCAAATTTGGGTTAATTGCCCGAGCAGTTTCTACCAGCATTTCACCGAATCTGGCGCTATCTTTGCCAGCTTCCATGTGCCACCAAGCCTTCATTTTGCCGGGAACGCAGCCGAACAAATTTTTCACGCCCATTGTCACCGTTAATTGAACGTGAGATTTGAGTTTGGGCAAATTAATCACTACATCCGCTTCCATTGCTTCTTTGCAAATTCGCAGATGATTGAAATCTTTGCTGACTGTTTCGTAGCGTTTTCCTTGAAACTCAACAACTGGCAAATTCAGTTCTTCCAACAGAGGCAAATAACCATTAGCTTTTGCCACACCCATCGCGCTACCAAAAGCCGGACTATCGCCTAAAAAGGGTTTTCCTCCCGCCTCAATGACCATTTTAGCGACGCAGTAAACCAATTCTGGGCGGGTGACACATTCTTTTGTAGGGCGAGAACCGGTGAGGAGATTGGGTTTGAGTAAAACCCGATCGCCCGATTTGACAAAAGCCGAGATTCCGCCCAAGGGTGCGAGCAAACTTTCTAAAGATGTTTGTAAAATTTGGCGATCGTAGGAATTGGCCTGAATTAAGCTAACAGCAGACATAATTATGAATTCCTTGGTAATTGGTTATCGATCTGGAATAATATACCTCTTGCAAAAAAGATATATGTTATCATCACAGGTGTTAAATTGAATCCCCTAGAGCCAACTCATAATTGTAAATTGCTGACAACAAATTACAAAGCAGACCATAACGGCGACGACCATTCTGATAACGACTCGACAATATTTTAAAAAATTTGAGACTTCGATTAACCTGTTCAATTCCCTATTCGCTCCTGTGCTAAAACTCTATTGTAGTCTTTTTCTCAAAGATACAGTTTCCCCTTTTTAGGTTGATTTTTAGGGAGATAACTATTGGTGCGCTCATCCTTTATCCCTTGATAGCCACTATCTTGTAAGCTATTTGTTTCGGCATGAAAATAAATTTTATTTTTTAGTCAAATTAAAATCGTGGTAATGCTCCGAGCCAAAAGCAGTGAGGAGTTGGGATTCAATCAACTAAAGCAAACATTTTCATTATATCATAAAAATCTTTTGCAAGAGGTCTAATAGGGACTTCTCCAGTGCGCTTTTGAGGAGATATCGCAGGAGTCACCCATTTTTTTGCACCTTCCAAAAATAAATCATATCAAATCCTTGATAGCAAAGGATTTGATATGAAGCGAATTCTATTAGCCAGGATTGGGTATAGCGCGGTTTCTACAATTTGTCGATCGACCTTTTGGCTTTATCTGCCAGATTTTTCACCGCATTTTTAGCATCTTCTGCAGCGTGGCGGGCAGCAGCTTCCGCTTGTTTGGCTTTACCTTCAACCTGGTCTTTTCTGTTTCCCGTGATATTGCCGAAAATTTCCTGAGCTTTGCCTTCTAAATTTTTGCCGATCGCCTTAGCTCTGTCTTCTGTACTCATGATAAGCTCCGTTTGGCAAGTTGCTATAGTAACATTGTAAAATTAACTCACCTGCAATTGCCTTTAACTTCATATTAATTTATATTCTGCTTGACCTCGGTCTTCTGCTGATGATTTACTTGCGGCAAACTCGTCACTAAAAAAGCCAAGAATTTTTTTTGACCACTGTATAAGTCGGCAAAATTCGTCCTCAAAAACTATTTCAAACTCGCCGCAGCAACTTTAATCGGTTCCAGTAATTCTAACGGCAAATGCAGCATATTCAATTGGGTGCTATCTGCGGCTTTCCTTTCTGGATCTGGGCCGTGATAATCGCTACCACCAGTTGCCAGCAAACCGTAATGAAGACACAAATCTTTTAACTTTTGGATTTGGCTAGAACTGTGGGTGGGATGGTATACTTCAACTCCCATTAAACCCGCATCTACTAATTCTTGTAAAACTTCTTCAACACCGCCGCCGCGAAATAAATAAGGGTGAGCCCAAACTGGTACTGCGCCGCAACTCTTCAGTAAATCAATGCCTTCGACGATCGAGAATTTCTCGTAATGCACATAAGCCGGGCCGTCATCTCCCAGCCAGCGATCGAATGCTTCCCGCGATGATTTGGCGTGACCGGCTTTTACAAGTGCAGAGGCAATGTGAGGCCTTCCCGGTGCCATTCCTGGCGATGTTTTTGGCAGTTCGATCGCGTATCCCATTGCTGCTAATTTTTCGACCATTTCCTGCGATCGACGAAACCTTCCTTCCAGGCGATCGTTCAAAGGAACTCGCAACTTATTTGCATCAGGATAAAAACCTAAAATGTGCAGCGATCGGCCGTTGTGAACTGTACTGAGTTCGAGTCCGGGGACTATTTCAATACCGTGCAAAGCAGCAGCAGCGAAGGCTTCATCCCAACCCGACATCGTATCGTGATCGGTGACGGCCAAAGCGCGAACCCCCGAAGACACGGCCGCGGCTACGAGTTCGGCAGGGGTGAGAGTGCCGTCGGAATAAGTTGTGTGACAGTGGAGTTCTAGCATTTTTTCTGGTAAGTTAAAGTCTGCGAAATCGGCAATTATTCCCCTCACTCATGCCACATATATCGTCATACTATTTTAGATTTTAGATTTTAGATTTTAGATTGGGCATGAGTGACAATATAAGGGTTGGGAGCTTGTCTACTGTTGCATTTTTTTTCGTAACTGGTTTCACAACCAGCAACATTTTTTTTATGTTTATCGTTATTTGTATTTGTAATAACTTCTTGCGCCTTTAATGGGTACACATTTATGCTTATTCAAACTCGGCATGACATGGGTTTCAGCCCGCCTTTGCAGTTTAATTTAGATGCAGAACAGCTTAGCTATTTCTTGATTTCTCGCATTGGGTAAAGCACACCCTCTGGCAATTTGGGAGGAACCGGCGATATTTCAATACTTTGTATGTTGTGAACAGGGATAACTACCAGTTTATCTGCCAATTCGAGAATTATCGGGTCTGCTGTCAACATTTTGTGCAGGCGAGTCCCTAAAGTTGCTTGCTCTCCTACTGTTCCCTCTGGCGCAATGAACTGGAAGTGTTGCTGTTTGCCGTTGGTATAGTGGATTGTCAGATTAATAATTCCTTCTTGGTTGGTTGCTTGCATAATTTTTTTTCCCTAACAGTCGATCGGGACTTCGCAAAATTAACAATAAATCAAAACTGGCGATCGCACCACGATTGGAAAGCTCGTTGGAAAGCTTTTGAGCAAACCAGGGTGTCGGTACGAAAGTCCGGTTATACCAATTTAATATGAAGCTGCATAGAATAAAGCTTCAAGAATGAAAGTGTAAGAAGATAGTGAACTGATTTCT
>NZ_JAUBUB010000130.1:0-16441 GCF_036705265.1 Microcoleus sp. B4-C2 | reverse complement strand
CGTCCAAAAAGGACGGGCGGGACGCCCATCCCACAATAACAATTAAAATTGTAAGTTATTTAATTCGCGATCCTAACTAATCGCACCGCCAAATCTTAATCGTCTGATCCGCACTGCCGCTGGCGAGCAAATTGCCCGAAGGTGCGATCGCCACCGAGTACACCGTACCCGAATGTCCCTTAAGACTGGTCAACAACTCCCCCGTCTGCAAATTCCAAATATTAATCGTATTATCATCGCACCCGCTAGCCAAAGTCAAACCGTCCCCACTGATAGCAACCGACTCGCCCCGACTCACATAATTCTGCAAAATATGCACCGCCTCATTCGTTCCTAAATTCGTTACACCCTTTCCCCTTCCAGAATTAGTATTTAAAATCCGCAACAAACTGCCCGTCTGCAAATTTCGCAGCTTAATCGTATAATCATTGCTGACGCTAGCAAGAATCTGACCATCCGGCGCGATCGCCACAGAATTCACCCCAACATTCAACCCCGAAAGAGTCCGCAGCAACTTGCCACTTTCCACATCCCAAACCTTACTCGTCGCATCCGAACTGCCACTCGCCAATATTTTACCGTCCGGGCTAAAAACCACCGCATTCACATTGTCAGAATGACCCCTCAAAGTCCGCAGCAACTCACCACTCCGCAAATTCCACAGCTTAATCGTATTATCAGCCCCCCCGCAGCTAGCAATTACCTGGCCCTTCGGGTTAATCGCCACCGAATTCACCTCCATAGAATGTCCCGGAAAAGTACACAGCAAATCGCCGTTGTGCAAATTCCAAAACTTAATTGTTTCGTCCGAACTGCCGCTGACCAACATTTTTCCGTCATAGCTAATAGCAACTGAATTTACGCGATCGGAATGTCCCGTCAGAGTGCCAATTAATTCCGTGGTTTCTAAATCCCAAATCTTAATAGTTTTATCCCAACTACCGCTAGCCAAAATTTTGCCGTCAGGGCTAATCGCCAGAGAATTCACAAACGATGAATGTCCCGGCAGCGTATAGACACACCGCCATTTCTGATGTTTTAATTTGTGAGCTAATTCCTTCACCCGCTTAGCTGCAGCCTCAGCTTCCTCTCTGCGTTTGAGTTCAGCCTCCTCCAGACGCTGGCGTTCCGCCCTAGCTTTCGCCTCTCGCAGCGCCAGCCGCCGCATCTCTCCCTTATAGACTATTCGCTGCTGCTCCTGAATTTCTTTAAGAGTTTCAATATACGGTTTGGCCCAATCTTTAGAAAACCATTCCTGAGCAAATTCCGCCTCTAAATTAAATAACTGAGGTTCGTGAGTAAAATCGATATTTAAATAATACAAATCCGCTAAAAAAGCAGCCAATAACTTGTGAATTGTCACAATTATTTGCCGAATAATCCGCAGGCTCAGCTTTCTATCTTTTCCCTCTGCCTCCAACTGTTGATAAACCTCTTCCCAATTCCAAGGCTGCATCGCCACTAGAGAAACGCTCTGATTGATGACTCCCCAAAAACCGACATGAAAATTAACTTCATAATCGCTGATATCGCTGTACAGTATAGCTGTAGGGACGGGAGACAACACAGTCTGCAACCGCTCCACATCAATATCGGAAATCGATTTTTTGAAATAGTCTCCGTAAAACTGAACCGGGCACAAATCTCCGTGCGGGGGGTAGTGCTGGTTCAAAAAAGCTCTTAACTTAGCCGGCAGCTCGATATTCAGATTGTGGCGAAACGAATCAGGGCAATCTTGGCTAATTTTTGCGGGAGCAACTAACAGCAGCAATCGGTGCTGCTGCTGCTGCAAAATCTGTTCAGTTTCCTGCCGGCTCAAATTAGAAAACCAGTTGTCCCTGTCCCAAATAGTTTGAATTTCGTTCAGCTTAACTCGAATTGCTTCTGATTGAAACTCCCGCATTAAGTCGCGGCAAAGCCGACTAATTGCCCGCTTATCTCTTACTTCTTGTGCCTTAATTCGATTAGCCCGTTCTTCCTTTACCCTTTCTTCTGCGCTGGCGATCGCGATTAATTCTTGTTCTCTGGCCTGCTGCCGCTGCAAATATCTCACTTGTGCTTTAATCCAGCGGGGGTCTTTTTTGATTTGCTGGTTCAAAGCTGAAGAACCAGAGGGCTCAATTTCGGCATAGCGTTCGTTGACAGCGCTTGCTCCCAATCTTTCTCCCAATTCCGAGGCTACAGGCTTCAACAGTTCAATTAGGGTGT
Source organism: Microcoleus sp. B4-C2 (assembly GCF_036705265.1). NCBI lineage: Bacteria > Bacillati > Cyanobacteriota > Cyanophyceae > Oscillatoriales > Microcoleaceae > Microcoleus > Microcoleus sp. B4-C2. The sequence goes on along the minus strand of NZ_JAUBUB010000130.1, from coordinate 14,233 downwards.
CTGAGACTGGGCGGGGTAAGGACATACCAGTTAAAACTTTTTCTTACTTAAGGGCGATCGCGCGAGTCAATCGATTTTAGATTTTAGATTTTAGATTTTAGATTTTAGATTTTAGAATTGAAGCATGACCCCACGGATAAATTCGGGGGCAAGTTTATCGGATACAGGTTTTTTATTTCTGGACGGATGAATCCGGGGGCTTGTATCCTGGATGCTTTCGCTCAGGCATATCTCGATGGGGCGGGGGATCTTGGCATGAGCCCTACATTTGGGCGATCGGTCATTCGATTTTAGATTTTAGATTTTAGATTTTAGATTGACCCCACGGATAAATTCGGGGGCTTGAGGATTTTAGATTTTAGATTTTGGATTGATTCCACGGATAAATCACGTGGCGGATACCACATGAAGAAATTCGCTTGTCAACGTATCTAGAAGGCGTATCGTGCTGCCGCGCAAGTTTAGCACCTTAACTCAATCAGAGTATTTATACACTTTACATTTTACCCCGAATCTGAATCCAAAGCACCGACGGAAAAGACTTCAGGATATGCGATCGACCCTGAGTTCCCCCAATTTGTTTTTTTTGTTGCCTTTTGACTCGCTCTTGTCTATAATCGTACTTCACCACCCTAATTACGGTATTCCGACCTAATAACCGTACATTCACTAGAGGAACAAATATAATGAGCCCGTGGCAACGCCTAACTCAACACCTTCACTGGCCAAAACAGCCACCAGCCAGCACAAATAAATCCTTGACGGCGCTGAAAAGATTTGTATCGCTATTTTTAGTGGGAATAACTTTAAGTCTGACCGTTGCATCCTGCAGCCAGGGCACCACCAAAGGCAACGTAGAATTAACCCTAGTATCCTTCGCAGTCACCAAAGTCGCCCACGAAGCCATAATTCCCAAATTCGTAGAACAATGGCAAAAAGAAAAAGGCCAAACCGTCACCTTCAACCAAAGCTACGGCGGTTCCGGTTCCCAAACTCGCGCCGTAATTGACGGTTTAGAAGCAGACATCGTACACCTAGCCCTCGCCTTCGACACTCAAAGAATCGAAAAAGCCGGACTAATTGAGCCTGGCTGGGAAAAAGAAGTCCCCAACGAAGGGATAGTCAGCAAATCCGTAGCAGCAATAGTCACCCGCGAAGGCAATCCCAAAGGCGTCAAAACCTGGGAAGATTTAGGCAAAGACGGAGTAAAAGTGATTACTGCCGATCCCAAAACATCAGGCGTTGCCCGCTGGAATTTCCTCGCACTCTGGGGTTCGGTTGTTAAAACCGGAGGAGACGAAACCAAAGCATTAGACTTGACTACTAAAGTCTACAAAAACGTCCCCATCCTGACTAAAGATGCCCGCGAAGCCACCGACGTATTTTTCAAACAAGGCCAAGGCGACGCCTTAATTAATTACGAAAACGAGGTTATTTTGGCTGGTGAGAAAGGCGAAAAACCGACTTATACTATTCCAGACGTGAATGTGTCGATCGACAATCCCATTGCCATTATCGATAAAAACGTTGATAAACACGGTAATCGCGAAGTCGCCGAAGCATTTGTCAAATTTCTGTACACCCCAGAAGCTCAGCGAGAATTTGCCAAAGCAGGCTTCCGCCCAGTAGATGCGACAGTAGCGGCGGAACCGGAATTTGCCCAAAAATATCCCCCCATCAAAACCCTATTTACAGCTCAAGACTTAGGAGGTTGGGGAGATATTCAGCAGAAATTCTTCGATGACGGAGCTATTTTTGACAAAATTCAAGGTTCAATTAGACAGTAGTGGCCGGGGCGGGTTTACGAAATGATTGGTTTTAGGCAATTATTATTGGTAAAACCCGTATCTGGTATGGTGCGTCGCTCCTAGATATTCGATCGCGCCTTGCCGATTGTAGGATGGATCCGCACCCTACATCTATCTAATGAGCCAGGGTTTACCAGATGATTGGTTTTAGGCAATTATTTTTGGTAAAACCAGCCCCCGATCGCAATTATTCTTTCCAACTCAAAACTATTCACTTATGGCTGAATCATCTGCAATCAGTAACCCTCAATCTCCGATCGAAAATATCAAAAGGGCGATCGGCAAAATCACATTACCTTGGGGAATCACCCTAGGCTACCTCAGCTTAATGCTATTGCTCCCAGTTGCAGCATTGCTGCTGAAAGCCAGCACAGCAAACCCCGCCGAATTTTGGGCAATTGCCACCAGTCCGATCGCCCTTTCCGCCTACGATGTCACCTTCTTTACGGCATTAATTGCGGCATTAATTAACGGAGTCTTCGGCACATTAATTGCCTGGGTATTAGTCCGCTACGACTTTCCCTTAAAACGGATTATAGATGCAATCGTCGATTTACCCTTTGCGCTCCCTACCTCCGTCGCCGGTTTAACTCTCGCCACAGTTTACAGCGATAACGGCTGGATTGGTTGGTTTTTTGCACCTTTGGGAATCAAGATATCGTTTACTCGCTTAGGCGTAGGTATAGCGATGATATTTATTTCCTTGCCATTTATCGTTAGAACCGTACAGCCAGTTTTAAACGAGATGGAAAAAGAGATCGAAGAAGCAGCTTGGTGTTTAGGTGCTTCTCAATTTGAAACTTTCTGGCGAGTAGTTTTACCGCCGTTATTTCCGTCTATTTTAACCGGAGTAGCACTCGGCTTTTCGCGAGCGGTAGGCGAGTACGGCTCTACTGTAATTGTAGCTTCTAACATACCGTTCAAAGATTTAATCGCGCCCGTATTAATTTTTCAAAGATTGGAACAGTACGACTATGCAGGAGCAACAGTTATCGGCACTGTCATGTTAGGTATTTCCCTGGCAATGTTGTTCGCCATTAATCTCTTACAAGCATGGAGAAGACGCTATGACGACTAATATCAATTCACCCGCTGGTTACAAAAGTCCGCCCGCAGGTTCTAGTCGGAGCCAGGAAAAAGCTTGGGTAAAACCAACTTTAATCGGAATTGCGATCGGCTATCTCGCTCTTGTCTTATTTATCCCCACTCTCAACGTTTTTTATCAAGCTTTCAGAAAGGGATTTGAGCCATTTTTTTCTAACTTAACCTCACCAGATTTTCTGCACGCAGCGCAACTAACCCTGATAATTTCTCTGATAGTTGTGCCAATAAATACAGTATTCGGTTTGTGTGCAGCCTGGGTAATTGGCCGCAATAAATTTCGGGGGCGCACGCTACTAATCAGCCTTTTAGACGTGCCTTTTGCCATCTCTCCCGTAGTTGCAGGTTTAATGATTGTACTGCTTTACGGTCGGCTGGGATGGTTTGGGCCGTGGCTGGAGGCGGCAAATATCAGGGTTATTTTTGCCTTCCCTGGGATGGTGCTGGCTACTGCCTTTGTTACCTTGCCTTTTGTGGCCCGCGAAGTAATTCCTGTTTTGGAAGAAGTCGGAACAGATCAAGAAGAGGCGGCGAAAACTTTGGGAGCAAATGACTGGCAAATTTTCTGGAATGTCACGCTTCCCAGTATTCGCTGGGGATTGCTTTACGGAGTAATTTTGACCAATGCTAGAGCAATGGGAGAATTTGGAGCCGTCTCTGTGGTGTCGGGAAATATTGCTAAAAAAACACAAACTTTGCCTTTGTTTGTAGAGGATGCTTACAAGCAGTACGCGACGCAAGCCGCATTTTCGGCTGCGGTAGTTCTCGGTCTTTTAGCAGTTGTTACTCTCGTGCTTAAGGAGATTTTAGAACGAAAAACTAGGATTAAAGAAGTTGAAGAATAGTCATTAGTCATCAGTCATTAGTCATTAGTCATCAGTCATTAGTCATTAGTCATTAGTCATTAGGGTGTGCGCTGTGAACCTCATCCCTCAAACCAGTCATTAGTAGGGTGCGGCGCTATCGACAATCTAGTGGGAAGCTCGAAAATCTCGCAGCAACGCACCCTACAAGATATTGGTACAAAATGTAAACTGAAACAAAAATTAGGAGTCCCAAATGTTAGCTCACAACACTAGCGAATCTCAATTTGAGCCGATCGACAATTTTCACAAAACCCAAGAATCAGATATTCCCAAATCTGAGATTGGCGACAGCAGACCAACTCAAACCCGCATTCGCATTCGTGTTCCTAAAGAATACCATCAGGAACCTGTAATCTCTAACCTGATTTCTGAATACGGTTTGACGGTAAATTTTAATGCCGCTTTGTTGGGTGTCAAAACTTTAGATGACGGTTGGTTTGATCTGGAACTTAACGGTACAAGTAAACAGATTGAAACGGCTCTGATTTATCTCAATGATTTGGATGTAGAAATCTGGAGCAATTCCAATAATCCCGATGAAGAAACTTGGTAATTAGTGAGTCTGGGACGCACCAACCTGGAAGATCAGCTAAGGATCGCTAATTAAATAATTTACACTCTTGAAAGTGGGATGGGCGTCCCGCCCGCCCTTTCTGGACGGGCGGGACGCCCATCCCACAAGAACCATCACGCATTCTAAGTTATTTAATTATCATTCCTAATATTCTGGACTGACACGCATATTTTTTTCGACCCGATTTATTGAGCCTAATAGTCTCAAGTAATGTTAGTCATGAGTCAGCCTATCTCTTCCTGTAAAATAACCGTTATCAAGGTTCTAGTGAGGAATGCAAGCCTTCATAAAACTCAGAGGACTTGTTGCATTCCTCCCTACAAAGCAATTTAATGGCGGTTGTTCGTTAGCGAAGCTTGCAGAAGAGGATCGCAGGGAGCATCTCATATTTGTAAAAATACTTCTTCTGGCTCCTTCCTTCTTCCTCTTTCCTTCTGCCTCCTGCCTCCTGCCTCCTGCCTCAAAACTCCAATTTATAGCTGGGCTGCAAAGGTGAGATGCTCCCGGATCGCACATACCGATCATTCAGCAGGGAACAACTACCAAATAACACCAGCTTACAGCTAATAATCGTGATTGATGACTCTTGATTAAAAAATATCGATCGCCATCAATTAACTATTGGATTGACAATTTTTATAAAATCTGGTTTTTTCTCCATCTCTGGCATATCAATAAACAGCGCGCACGTCTTCTCCAACATTGTTGTAACAGCCGGAACAATATCCCCCTATAAAACTTCTAAACAATCAAACTAACTCAGTTATGGCAGGGCAGCATAAAAAAAAGTTTTTGTCAATATTCAATTTAGGTGAAAGTTAGGTTAGGTGAAATTAGGAGCGATCCTCTTCTGCAAGCTTCGCCAACGACTCTCATCCGCACTCAGCGGGAAAGCTCGATCGCTGCTGCGGTTGGTTTGTGATATGAATTTGATGTGTGCGTGTACCAGGAGAATTTGAACGTGGAACTCTATAAAGAACGGAAACACCAAATAGTTTTTGCTGATTCACAAGTTAAAGATTGCGAAAGTTTAACAGAAACGGTCAATTCCGATACAGAAATTGTTATTCTCAAAGCCGATCGCGACGGCATTGAGCAAATTGCCGAAACACTTAAACAGCGGAAAAACATTGCAGCCGTCCACATTTTGTCTCACGGCGCAGCAGCCAGCTTGCAACTGGGAGCAACAGAACTAAATCTGTGCAACATTGAAAGCTACCGCAATTATTTAGAAACATGGTTTGCTTTGCCAGCAGCCGAAACAAACTCGAACTCTTCAATTACAGCTAAACCCGAAATTCTACTTTACGGTTGCAACGTCGCCGCCACAGAAGCAGGTGTCGCTTTCGTCCAAAGGCTGAGCCAGCTCACCGGGGCAAATATTGCCGCTTCCGATAACTTGACTGGCAATGCTGCGTTGGGGGGAGACTGGGAACTCGAAGTAACTACGGGCAACATAGAAACACCTTTAGCATTTTCGGCTGAGGCGAGGGAAGCTTACAGTGCAGTTTTAGTCGCCACATTTGGCGAACTGCGAGATGCGATAACTCTGGCTAACGCTTTGCCCAATGCAGACACGATCGCCATCACCAGCAACATCACCTTAGCCGCCGGAGACGTTCTGCCCAGAATTTCCACCCCCATCACCTTTACCGGCGGCGGTTTCATCATAAATTTCGCTAATAACCGGGGCTTTTTTGTAGACACCGGGACTGCCCCAGTCAGCTTTTCCAACCTGACATTGACCGGTGGTCGAGCGCTAGGCGGTGCCGGTACGGGCGGCGGTGGCGGTGCGGCAGGCATGGGAGGCGCACTATTTATCAACACCGGCGATGTCACAGTTAATAGCGTTACCTTCAATGGCAACAGCGCTACGGGCGGCGCGGGCAGCGCCGCCCCCGTCGGTCCTGCAGTCGCAGGCCCTGGCGGCAACACCGATTTTGCCAGCCTGTTTCCCTTCGTTTCCGCAGGCGGCCCCGGTCAAGCAGGCCTCACCGGGTTGGTCAATAACGGCGGGGCAGGTGGACCAGGCGGCCCCGGCGGCAATGGTGGCGCTGGCAGTGGCGGATTGCCAGGAACCGGTCTCAACGGCGGAATTGGTGGCGCGGGAGGGGTTGGTGGCAGCGGTACACCGGGCGGTACTAATGGCGGAGTTGGAGGCATCGGCGGCGCTGGCGGCGCTGGCGGGCTCGTCGGTGGCGGAGGCGGAGGCGGTGGCGCTGGTGGCACCGGCGGCACGCCAGGTACGGGCACTGCAGGCGCTGGGGGCGTTGGTGGCGCTGGTGGTGCTGGTGGCTTTGGCGGCGGTGGCGGCGGTGGCGGCGCTGGCGGTACTGGCAGTGTCGCAGGTGCGATCGGCGCTGGCGGTGTGGGTGGCTTCGGTGGAGGTAGCGGCAGGGGTGCAGCAGTAGTAGCCAGCACGACCCTCGGAGGTTTCACGCCAGGTGGCACTGGTAGCCCAGTCACTGGCGGCGGCGGTGCTGGTTTGGGAGGCGCAATTTTTGTAAATGCTGGCAGTTTGGCTCTCAACAACAGCACTTTGTTCAACAACACAGCAATAGGCGGCGATCCGGCCGGCGCGGTCCCTACACAGGGTGCTACACCGGGTCTTGGGGCAGGTGCCGCAATTTTTGTCAACTTGGGCGCTAGTGCAACTCTCACTAACAACACTATTACGGCCAACAATGCTGGTCCCGATCCTGCTCTTGCTTACGGGGGGGGAATTGCTACTAACGGCGGTATTGTGGATCTCAGAAATTCGATCGTCGCAGGCAATATTGGTGGCGTCCGTCCCGACGTGTTCGGGACATCCTTCGCTGCCACCAGCAGGAACAATTTGATCGGGGACGTTGGTAATGCGAACAGTGGTAATCAGACCAATTTACCTGCCACCCAGCAACTGACCGTTCCTCTAGCAAATGTCATAGCCCCTACCGCAGCATTGAACCAGGCTACAGCCGGTCCTGTTACCTTTGCTTTGGCGGACAGTCCTAATCCGGCCCTCAACGGTGGCGACCCCACCGCGGCTGCGGCTGCCGGGGCAACTGACCAGCGAGGTGCTGGCTTTCCCCGGACGATCGGCGCTAGTGTTGATATCGGTGCTTATGAATACGGCCCGATCGTCACAGGGGTTAAATTCAACGACCTTAACGGGGATAGCCTGCAAGGTGCTGCAGCGACTGAACCAGGTCTTCCGGGCTGGGTGATTTCTGTAGGCACGAAAAGCGCTACTACCGCACCCGACGGCACTTATACCCTGCGCGACGTAAAAACAGATACTCCGATTACAGAAGCGCCTCCCGCTGGAACGCCTGCTACTGCTTGGGTGCAGACCCTCGGCCCGACTCCGCCAAATACCGGTATTGTTGATGTTACGGGTGCTAACTTCGGCAATTTCCAACTGACATCGATCGCGGGCAAAACCTACACCGATCTCGTCGGCAACAAAGTCTTAGACCTTGGCACCGACACCACATTAAACGGCGTCACGGTAACTTTATACAAAGACACCAACAACAACAACACGCTAGAAGTCGGCACAGATACGGTTGTGGGCACTCCACAAACCACTGCGGGAGCCGGAGATTACACATTCGCGGATATAGGCCCCGGCAATTACCTGATACAAGCCACTGCCCCAGCCAACTCCACTATCTCTTTCCCCGCTGCCGCACTTCCCGTTACCTCCCAAAGCGGTACTCCCGTCACCGGTCAAAACTTCGGCATTTTCCAAAACATCACCGTTAGCGGCACCAAATTCACCGACCTCACAGGTAATAGCTTCTCTGCTGACGACACCCCCCTCAACGGCACTACCATTCGCTTGTTCAAAGATACTAACGATAACAGCACTTTAGATAGCGGTGATACGGAAATTGCCTCTCAAGTTACCGGTACAGCGCCAGCGGCGCCTGGGACGTATAGCTTTGCCAACGTCGGCTCCGGTCGGCACTTTGTGAGAGAAGACGTGCCGGATGGTTTCTCACAAACCGCCGGCCCGACTTTTTATCCAATTAACCCGGTCAGCGGCACAAACATTACGGCTCAAAACTTCGGCAATTTCCAACTAGGCAAAATCAGCGGGATCAAATTTAATGACCTCAACAAAAATGGCATCCAAGATGGGCCAGAAGAACCACCGCTAGGAGGCTGGACAATTTACTTGGATGCCAACGACAGCGGCAGCCAAGATGCAATACCAGGCGAAACAGGCACCAACGCCACCGTCACCGATGTCGCCGGTAAGTATCAGTTCACCAACCTGCCAGCCGGCACTTATACAGTGCGGGAAGTGCCACAAACCGGCTGGACGCAAACTGTACCCCCCGTCAACCCAGCTAGGCCTACTGTTCCCGGCGCGTTTACGATCGCCGTCACCAGCGGCACAGACTCCCAAAACAACAACTTCGGCAACTTCAAGCCCAACTCGATTAGCGGTCTGAAGTTCAATGACCTCAACACAAATGGCATCCAAGATGCGCCAGCAGAAACAGGACTACCCAACTGGCAATTCTTCCTCGATACCAACGATAACGGTACTCTCGACACTGGGGAACCGAACACCCTCACCGATGCCACCGGCAACTACAAATTCCTCGATTTGTCAGCCGGAACCTATAAGGTGCGGGAAGTCTTGCAGCCTACTTGGACGCAAACTACCTCCGACCCGGCGGACATCACTGTCACCAGCGGTCAAGATATCGCTAATATCAACTTCGGCAACTTCCAGTCGAGCACTATCAGCGGTCAAAAATTCAATGACCTCAACAACAACGGCGTTAAGGATGCCGGAGAATTGGGGCTAGCTAACTGGCAAATATTCCTCGACAGTATCACTCCCGATGGCATCTTTCAGCAGGGCGAACCGACTACCATCACTGATGCAGCGGGCAACTACACTCTGCGAGATATACCTGCAGGTACTTACCAGGTAAGGGAAGTCCAGCAAAACGGGTGGACGCAGACGACCCCTAACCCCGCTCCCGTTACGGTTAATCCCTCGGATAACATCACAGGCATTGACTTCGGCAACTTCCTGCCCCAACCGGGGGCGATCCGAGGTCTGAAGTTCCAAGACACCAACAACAATGGCACTCAGGATGCTGGAGAACCGGGTTTACCCAATTTCCAAATTCAGTTAACCAATGTCGTAGCTGGAACTGCTCCTGCTCCTGTTACTACTACCACAGACAACAGTGGCAACTACCTGTTCGCGAACCTAACGCCGGGAACCTACCGCGTCAGGGAAGTCAACCAAACTGGGTTTACCCAAAGCACACCCGACCCTGCCGACATCGCCCTAACTTCAGGCGCTATTGTTACGGGCATCAACTTCGGGAACTTCCCAGCGCCGCCGCCGCCGACGCCGACTCCGACGCCGACTCCGACTCCGACGCCGACTCCGCCGCCAGTGCCACTGCCACCTGTACCGACGCCGACGCCTGCACCTGCGCCGACGCCTGCACCTGCGCCGACGCCTGCACCTGCGCCTGCACCTGCACCTGCGCCGACGCCTGCACCTGCACCTGTAACGACGCCGACGCCTGCACCTGTACCGACGCCGACACCGACACCGGAACCTGTACCGACAGATTTGGTTTGCCCTGAGAACTTCCCCAGGATAGCTACTCCCACTGAACCAGGTACTCCGACCGCGGGTAATGTGATCAATGGCCCTAACGGGGACGATACGATCGTGGGTAGTGCTGGCAGTGACTCTATCTTCGGGTTGAGCGGCAACGATTTGATCTTTGGTCGAGGGGGCGGTGACTATATCAATGGCAATACGGCCAACGATACTGTCTATGGAGGCATCGATAGCGATACTCTCTTTGGTGGCAAAGGGTTTGACCTGATTTTTGGCGATCGCGGTAACGATACGATTTTTGGCAATCGTGGCAACGACTCTCTTTCTGGCGACGAAGGCAATGACTTATTGTACGGGGGCAAAGCCGATGACGTAATTTTGGGAGGCGCTGGCGACGACGTGCTATTTGGCGATCAAGGCAATGACACTCTCTGCGGCGACGACGGTAACAATACCTTAATTGGGGGCAGCGGTGATGATTTGCTCTTTGGTGGCACCGGCGATAACTTGCTCTTTGGTGGTATTGGCAGCGATACTCTCGTCGGTGGCAGTGGCAGCGATGGTTTTGTCTTGTCAGCGGGCGGAGGAATTGACACGATTTTCAACTTCACTGCAGGAGTTGATTCGATCGAGTTGGTGGGAGGCTTGGACTTCAATCAACTGTCGTTAACCGAAACTAATGGCTCGACGGCGATCGGAATTGCCAACAGCGACCAGATTTTGGCTATACTGACGGGCGTACAGCCGAGCCAGTTATCGGCTCAGAGTTTTAACTTGCTGGTTTAGTCTGCAGATCAAAGTTTCGAGAGTCAGCCAAAGAAGGGGAACGAATTCCGTTCCCCTTCTTTGGTCAAATTTGTTCGAGATACTTCAGCAAGTCGGCCATTTCTTGCGGACTCGGTTGAAACTGGGGCATTGGTGGGGTTTGCCCGCTGGTGACTTGCCGGATCAGATCCAATTCGGATTTGCGATCGGAAACTCCGTGCAAGTTGGGCCCGACTTGACTGTCTGAAACGGAGATGTGACAACCCGCACAGTTCATTTGAAAGATGGCGGAACCCTGAAACGGGTTGCCCGTGAGGGATAGGACGCTTTTGACGTAAGGATCGGCGACTTGAAATTGACGTATTGTGATAATTGCCAACATGATGGCAAGCAACACCGCTAGCGCAAATATGGCAAGTCGCTCGATCGGGTTTTTAATTTCATTCCTGGCAAGTTGGTTATTCAAAGGAGTTCAATTAAAAATAGTATCTACAAGAAAATTTATTTCTCATAACATAGCTTAATCGTTCGCAGCGGGGAGAGCAAGGTCTGAGACTCCCGGAAGGGCGCTTTTTGGAAAATTCATCTGTGTAAGTGCTGGTAATATTAAAAATAGGTTGTTAAATCTTAACGTTAAGGAGCTCTCATGGTAGAACCGCTGCTTTCAGGTATTGTTCTGGGTCTAATCTTTGTTACTCTGGCGGGGCTGTTTTTTGCTGCTTATCAGCAGTACAAGCGCGGCGATCAGTTGGGTATCAACAAGTAAAAGGGACCTACAGTCTCTAACTCAGGCTGTCAGGGAATGGGGAATTGGGCATGGGGCATGGGGCATCCGGCATTAAATCTGCCTACTGACTTCTTCCCTCTTCCCTATTCCTTGTTCCATCCGTTACACCCGTTACACAATCCGTTGCCGAACTTCCTTGTTCCATCCGTTACATCCGTTACACAATCCGTTGCCGAACTTCCTTCGTTAAAGATATCGATCGAGAATAGCAGCAGTTTCCAGCCCTGTTTTTTCCCAGCTAAATTGTTTTGCTCTGGCTAAACCGAGCTCCCGCAATTGCGATCGAACTTTGGCATCGACTGCAAGCTCTTGCATAGCAGAGGCAATTTCCTCGACGCTGTAGGGGTTGACTAATAAGGCTGCACCCCCAGCCACTTCGGGCATTGAAGACAGGTTAGAGGTGATTACAGGAGTGCCGCAGCCCATTGCTTCGAGCACGGGGAGCCCGAATCCTTCCCAAAGACTGGGGAAAACCAGGGCGATCGCTTGGTTGATGACTTTGGGCAAGTCAGCCGCGGGGAGGTAATCTAGGAATTTTACTCGATCGACCAATCCCAATTCTTGAACCTGCGCCTTCAGCAGCGGGGTATAGCGTTTGTCTTCCGAACCTGCTATCCACAATTCGTACTCGGAATTATCATGCAAAGCAGCAAAGGCTGCTACAACTCGCTGCACGTTTTTATACGGATTGTGGCGACCGATATAAAGAAAATAATTGCTTGTTGGCAAGTCTAAAAAACGGAAAAAACTGGTATCGTATCCGGGAAAAATTGGCGTAATTAAATTATTAGGAATATTGCAAAAATTAGCGATATCTTTGGCAGTTGATTCCGAGTCGCAGATGACGTGTTGAGCCTGCCGCAGCACTTGGGGAATGTAATAGCGGTGGTAAGGTGTCAGAGGATCGAAGCGGCGGGGAAATCGCAGCGCTATCAAGTCATGTACTGTAATTATATAGCGGCAACCTGCAAATAGAGGAGCTTCGGGAATTGGGGAAAATAACAGGTTAGATTTTAGCTGTTTGTAAATTTTGGGGAGTTGGGTTTGTGTCCACAGCAATCGGTTGATGTGTCCTTTTGTGCCTTGTTCGGGCGTTAGGTTGCCGGGGATTTGGTAGCAGTTGCTATTGGGGAATTTTTCGGCTGTTAGTAATGTTGGGTTGAGGGATTTTAGGTGGGGAAATAGGTTTTTGGCATAGATGGCTAAGCCGGTTGGTTTGGAAATTAGGAAGGAGAGGTTGATGAGCAGGTTGGATTGGGGATTGGGCATGGGATAATATGTAGATTGCGGTTTTTGAGTGGGATTTTTTTTATTTAACCTGAGATATTACACCATTATCAATTAGCTTTTTAGGAACAGGCAAGATGCCTGTTCCACAAGAAAATTTATCTTTTGTGGAACAGGCATCTTGCCTGTTGCTGACAATGGTGCAAGATGTGAGTTTAACCGCAGAGGGCGCAGAGGACGCAGAGAGGAGAAAGGAAGAGAGGGAAGGTTTAAAGATATTGTTGTAAGATGTTGGCGGTTGCTTTTCCGGTTTTGTGCCAGCTAAATTGAGATGATCTGGCTAAACTAGCAGTTTTTAAGTTCGATCGCACTTTTGAATCTGTGGCTACTGTTTGCATGGCTTCGGCTATTTCTCCGGCGCTGTAAGGATTGACTAATAATGCGGCATCTCCGGCTACTTCTGGCATTGATGACAGGTTGGATGTGATGACGGGTGTGCCGCAAGCCATTGCTTCTAAAATTGGTAAGCCGAATCCTTCCCACAGTGTAGGGAAAACTAGGGCGATCGCCTGATTCATCAGTACGGGCAATTGAGAATAGGGAACGTAACCGAGAAACTTTACCAAAGATTGTAAACCTAATTCTTCAACTTGTGCTGTCAACTGCGGCGTGTAGGCATTGGGAGGCCCTGCTAGCCACAATTCGTAATTTGCGCGATCGGGCAAACTCGCAAATGCAGCAATTAATCTTTCCAAGTTTTTGTAAGGATCGTGTCTGCCGGTATAAAGAAAATAATTTTTGGCTGGCAAGTCGAGATATCTAAAATTAATATTATCGCAAGCTAGGGGAATTGCGGTCATCTTTTTAGGCGGAATTTGGAAAAAGTTAGCAACATCTGCCGCCGTTGCTTGAGAATCGCAAATAATGTGTTCTGCTTGCCTCAAAACCTGCGGTATGTAGTAGCGAAAATAAGCTGTTAATCTAGAAAACCGTTGGGGAAACCGCAAAGGAATTAAATCGTGAACTGTGACGATGTAGCTGCAGCCGGAATACAAAGGTGCTTCGGGAATAGGACAAAATAGGAGGCTTGACTGCAATTTTTTGTAAATTTTAGGTAAGTCAAATTGAGTCCACCTAAGCCTGTTAATTTGTCCTTTCGTCCCTCGATCGGGCGTGAGATTGTTTGGTATTTGATAGCAAGTATAATCGTCAATATCCTGGGAAACAAGGAGTGTAGGTTCTAGCTTTTGAAGTTCGGGAAAAAGATTTGCTGCATAAGTCCCGATTCCCGTCGGTTCGGGAGTTAAAAAGGACAAATTGATTAAAAGTGAATTAGACATGATTTTAGGGAAAGATATCCGGCGACTGGAAGTCGCGACTACACATACAAAGTCCGCCTACGCGGACTGAAGAAAAGGGTAATAAAATCGACTTTGATATTAGTCCTCTTAAGAGCGTTCCACCGGCGTCGCACGCCGGTTATGAATAAAAGAAACAGTAAAGCTAGCCCAAAAGTTG
>NZ_JAUBUB010000129.1:0-16583 GCF_036705265.1 Microcoleus sp. B4-C2 | reverse complement strand
GAAAATCGAAAATCAGAAGAGCCCCCGCATTTATCCGTGGGGTCGCCTCTAAAATCTAAAATCTAAAATCTAAAATCTAAAATCGATTGACGGCGCACAATTTATTAACTATAATTACCAGGCTAAAAATAACAAAAATCTTACGCCTAACAGTTTTTCTCAAATAACCGTTAAACTATTCTAACGTTTGCGCGTACCCAACGTTGCAGGCACAACCTATATCTGTTAAGGATTCGTCCTGATTCACAGGAGCAAGATTTTAAAATATGCATCTCAGCGAACTGACTCACCCAAACCAATTACACGGCCTCTCGATTCATCAACTCGAACAAATTGCCCGACAAATTCGAGAAAAGCATTTAGAAACTGTAGCCGCTAGCGGCGGCCACCTCGGCCCAGGATTGGGTGTAGTCGAACTGACCTTAGCACTCTACCAAACACTCGACCTCGATCGCGACAAAGTTACCTGGGATGTCGGCCACCAAGCTTATCCTCACAAATTAATCACCGGCCGCTACAACCAATTCCACACGCTGCGCCAAAAAGACGGCGTTGCAGGCTATCTCAAGCGCTGCGAGAGCAAATTCGACCACTTCGGCGCCGGTCACGCTTCCACAAGCATTTCCGCAGCGTTAGGGATGGCGATGGCGCGCGACCTCAAAGGGGAAAACTTTAAAACTGTAGCAGTCATCGGCGACGGCGCATTGACGGGCGGCATGGCACTCGAAGCGATTAACCACGCGGGCCATATGCCGAAAACCAATTTGTTAGTTGTGCTCAACGACAACGAGATGTCAATCTCGCCCAACGTCGGCGCAATTACCCGCTATTTGAACAAGATGCGATTGTCGCCCCCGGTGCAGTTTCTCAAAGATAACTTAGAGGAACAATTCAAACACATTCCCTTTGTGGGCGAAACTTTTACTCCAGAAATGGAACGCCTCAAAGAAGGGATGAAACGCTTGGCAGTCTCGAAAGTTGGAGCAGTAATTGAAGAATTAGGCTTTACTTACATGGGCCCGGTAGATGGACACAATTTGGAAGAGTTAATTACCACTTTCAAACAAGCTCATACTATCCAAGGGCCTGTGCTAGTTCACGTTGTGACGGTGAAGGGCAAAGGATATGCGATCGCCGAAAAAGACCAAGTAGGATATCACGCCCAAAATCCTTTTAACTTAGCCACCGGCAAAGGCATTCCCTCCACTAAACCAAAGCCTCCAGCTTACTCGAAAGTCTTTGCCCACGCCCTAGTCAAGCTAGCAGAAGATAATCCCAAAATTGTCGGCATTACCGCTGCAATGGCAACCGGAACTGGTCTGGATAAACTTCATGAAAAACTGCCTAAACAGTACATTGATGTCGGGATTGCCGAACAGCACGCCGTGACTTTATCCGCTGGTTTAGCCTGCGAAGGAATGCGCCCGGTTGTGGCAATTTACTCGACATTTGTGCAGCGGGGATACGACCAAATAATTCACGATGTTTGTATCCAAAATTTGCCAGTTTTCTTCTGTTTGGATCGCGCTGGCATTGTCGGTGCTGACGGCCCCACTCACCAAGGAATGTACGACATTGCCTTCTTGCGGTGCCTGCCAAATATGGTAGTTATGGCACCAAAAGATGAGGCAGAATTGCAGCGGATGGTAGTCACGGGAATTAACCACACCAGTGGCCCGATCGCCATGCGTTACCCGCGCGGCAACGGTTACGGCGTGCCTTTGATGGAGGAAGGTTGGGAAGAATTGCCGATCGGCAAAGCCGAAATTCTCCGCAACGGCGACGATGTGCTGATTTTGGGTTATGGTTCAATGGTTTATCCGGCAATGCAAACCGCCCAGATTCTGAGCGAGCACGGTATTGAAGCAACTGTCATCAATGCGCGTTTTGTCAAGCCTTTGGACACCGAATTAATCTTGCCTTTAGCACAGCGAATCGGCAAAGTTGTCACAATGGAAGAAGGCTGTTTGATGGGAGGCTTTGGTTCAGCAGTAGCCGAATCTTTGCTCGACAATAATGTCCTCGTGCCCCTGATGCGGTTGGGTGTACCCGATACATTGGTAGATCATGCAACGCCTGAACAATCATTTGCCAGTTTGGGATTAACTCCGTCGCAAATGTGCGATCGTATCTTAGCAACATTCAGCCGCAAACAGTCTCCTGTTAGCGTGTAAATAGCTAGAATGGTAGGGTGCAGCGCACCTTACCATTCGAGCTCCGATCTATGACAGTGAAAGAGCAGCATGATTGAAGGAAGATTTGAGGACAACGGAGAAAAAACAATGACTAACGTAAAACCAAATCGTACCGTGCGACGGGGAAGATTGTTCCCAGAAATTCAGTGGTCAGAAGAAAAAAAAGCCCAGTGGCGAGCTGAAAGAGTGGCATTTTATCAGCGTTGCAAACCTATTTTCGATCGCCTCAAACCAGAATTGATTAAAACCCACTACAACTGGTACATGGCGGTTGAACCCGACAGCGGAGACTATTTTATCGACAAAGATGATATGGTGGCTACCAAAATGTGTCGCCAGAAACATCCAAATGCTATCCCCTTCATGTTCCGCATCAACAATACAGGGGCGTGTGGCACGATATGATTCAAGGAACATTTGGTGATGAGGATGAGCTATTTTTGGAAATTGAATTGATTGCTGATAACGGCTTAGAATTACCTGTTGATGCCCTGCTAGATACAGGTTTTTCGGGCTGGTTAGCAATGAACAGTCAATCGATTTTAGATTTTAGATTTTAGATTTTAGATTTGAAATTGAATAATTGAATAAAGCGAGATTACGGATGAATCCGGGGGATTTTACCCTAATGGGTGCCGGAGTACCGGAAATTTTAATCGGCCGCCAGTTGTTGAAAAATCGGCGATTGGTAGTTGATATGTCTGCGGGTGTTTTGACATTGGAAGCGAGTTAAAAGCAAAATGAATTTAAAAAGTTTTGACATAGTAATAGTAGGAGCAGGCCCTGCAGGCGGTCACTGCGCGAGAATCCTAGCCCAATCCGGCCACAAAGTCTTGCTGGCAGAGCAAAACGACAATTTTTATAAAAATGACTTTTCTAGCGCCGCTACACCTCTAGAAACCCTCTCTAAATTCGATTTACCTGAATCCGTTATCGGCAGTTTTTGGCACAAACTTACTATTGAAACTAGCAAAGTCAGTCAAACTTGGGAGTCTCCCGAAAGCTTGGGAGTTGTTCTCAACTTTGCTAAATTTAGAGCATTTTTGGCTAGCGAAGTTGAGCGATTTGGCGGTGAAGTTTGGCTTGGTTATCGCTACATTCGACACTCACAAGAAAACGGCGAAACAATAGTCGAATTTAAACAGTTATCCGACGGTAAAATTATCCAAGTTAGCACGAAAGTATTGGTTGATGCTACTGGCTTTGCTAGGGCGATTATGTACGAAAAAGAGAATGATAAGCCAGATTTTTTGTCGGGAACTGGAATTGAATATTTAATTGAAGTAGAGCCAGAAGTTTACAATAAATACAGCGGTGATTTAATCTTCTTTTTGGGCGATAAATGGATGCCGAAGGGTTATTCCTGGATATTCCCAATGGAACAAAACCGACTGAAAGTTGGTGCGGGTCGCATTTTTTTAGACCCGAAAACGGTGAGGCATTTGTCACCGCTGAAAAAATATATTGATTTACTGATTGATGAATATCTGAAGTCTAAAAGTTATAAAATTATTGACAAACATGGTTCGACGCTGAAGTACAGTCCTGGTTTGAAGGATATTTATTGCAAGGATAATATAATTGCGATCGGCGATAGTGTTTCGACAGTAAATTTTTTGGGCGGCGAGGGCATTAGACACGGGATGGATGGTGCCCAAATAGCGACGAAATATATTCAAAGCTATTTGGAGGGGAAAATATCAGATTTTCGGGATTATGAGACGGAAATGCACCGCAAGTTTGATAAGAAATGGAATATTTCGGAAAGGTTGGCGGTGAGAAAGTATATCGATGATGTTAATGATGAACTAACCGATAAAATGATTTCTTATTTAAAGTATATGAAAACGGAAGATGTTATGGATATTTTATTTTATTATAAATTTGAGAAAATTTCCAGAGGGTTAGGCGGTTATTTGCAGCGAAAAATCAAGGGATTGATTAAGCGATTTCATGTGTAAGGTGCGTCTTTTGAGACATTTTGAGTAGAGGGAAAAGTCTCCCTGGGTGACTCACCCTACAAACCTAATTGCCATAAAAAATTTTCTGCTGTAACTTTAATGCGCGGCAGCGACAGTAAAGCATCGTCAAAACTGCTAAAATTTGACCTATATGATACACCAAAAATATACCCACTCGCTCCAATTAAATGCGCTACGATGGGATCGACATCGCCGTAAGGATAAGCAAAACATTTAACAGATTTCTCTAATCCCCGTTCCAAGATAGCACGGGATTTCGCCCCCTCCCGCACAATTTCTGTCGGCGATAATGCAGTGAGAGGTTGATGAGTAGCAGACATAGAACCGAATTCAATCCCTGCATCCCGCAGTTGCCGAATTTCCGGCCATCCCATTAACTGCACTTCTTCAAATTCGGCTTTTTCCCAACTATTTGTCTTTCCTATCGACTCCGCTACAAGAAAAACAGTCGCTGTAAAATCAAAGCGTTTTAGCAGAGGCCAAGCATATTGGAAAAAGTCGAGATAGCCACCGTCAAAAGTCATCAATACAGCTTTACCGGGTAAAGGAGTTTTATCCCGTTTCGCACTTTGCCAATTTTCCCAACTCGCACTATAATAACCGCGATCTTTGAGATACTGCAACTGTTGTTCCAAAACCTGCGGGCTAACTGCGTCTAAACTGTCAGGAGAAATGTGGCGGTAGGAGAGAATCGGGAGTTTTTGTGTAACGCTATGGCTGTCCAAAACTTGAGGTTTCACGGAGTGAGAAACTTCCTGATAAGAAGATTTTGAGCGAATGATTTCCGGTGCGTAAAATACTTGCTTTGGGAACTCGTTTTCTTGGGGAATTTGCATTGTCGGTTCCCCCGCGATTGCTGCGGCTGACTCGATTTCCGGCAGCGCCGCGGCCGGGAGTGCGGCGCGACGGCTGACACTTGTGCCGATCGCACCCGATCGCCTGCCGAAGATCACCGCATTTTGGGGGTAAATGCCCCCAGCACCCGGTGCATTCAAACTGTCTGGCAAATTTGACCTTTGTTGAGCACAAGAGGCTAAGCGCGATCGTAGCCCTTGCTTGCCGTTGAGTGGTTTTCCCAGCAAAGCTTCTCGCACGGCGGCGACGCACAACTCAAAACCAATATTTCGATTAATTGTCGATCGCAATTTTTGAGCCGAAACAAAATTATTTTCCACCGCAACAGTGACAATCCCGACAGCAACGCCGCCTACTTTCACCAGCACGTCTATTTCAGAAATCTCAACTTTTATATTAGCAAATTCCTCGCTAATTTCTAAGACAATCAAATCTTTTTCGAGCGTAATTGTTGGGACTTCCTCTGCGCTTTCTGGATTGTAGAAATCCTCCAAATGCCAATGGGGACGCCCCCATAATTCTTGCAAAAATAGCGTCCAGTCATGTTTAGGGTGCAATGGTTTCAGCACAGTTTCCCACAATTTATTGCCTTTTTCGCAGCGATTGCGTTGAAAGAAGCGATCGAGAATTTGCCAAGCAAACTGGGCTGCAACCGCATCCGCCAACACCGAAGCCGCAACCATGCCATCGCAAATCGGCAATTCAACAATACCGAGTTTAATTCCTTCTAGTTTTATCGTACAGCACAGGCGATCGTATATTTGCGGAAGATTACAAATATCGGAAATTGGTTCGCTCACTTCCACCGTCAACTTCCAGGCAATTTCACCCTTTACTCGCTTAATCTTATCTAAAATATATCGAATTTCCTGGTCATTAAAAATTTTATGATATTTGTGAACCTTATTACTTTTAACCTCTCTATCAATCCCTTGATGCCAAGGCAGATTTAAACTGAGATGAGCAGCTTTTTCTTGATAAAACTCCAGCATTTTATCATCATACTCAATTTCCATAAACTGACAAAGTTTTTCTAATTTTTTGACTTTATTGTCGAGTATTTCCTCATACTTGACTAATATATGATTAGAATTTTTAGCATATTTGTGACTAATTAACATCGCCTCCTTCCAGCGATGGATACAGTGGTTTAAATCCCAACCAGGCCCCCACAAATCATGAGAATTCCTAGTCGCCTCATGCAGAGAAGCTATTGTATCCATACTGTTTCGCAAAATATGTATAAATTTAGCATCCGGCAAAAAGCGCTGTATGTCCTCAATAAAATATATGTGTTCCGGCGTTTTTTCCAACCAAATACTTTTGTTTTGTTCCGCCGCCAAACCATCCAAAACTCCGACAAACCAACTAACTTTAGTTGCCACAGTTTGACTATCATCAAAACCTTGCAAAAGTTCAGGCCGATTAATCTCATTCTTAAAAAAAGCTTCCATCCTACCTGGCAACTTTCCCGCAAACTTCTTGTACAGTAAATAGTGAAAAAACTTAGATTCAGGAAAAGAAATAACTTCAGGGTGAGCAGCTAATAAACTTTGAAGCATGGTTGTGCCGCTTCTCGGAGAGCCTACTAAAAATATCCGTTTCATTTTTCTAGCTGATAGATGGTTTGTGAATTAATTTTTTTTTTAGGAACCGCAGAGAGCGCAGAGGGCACAGAGGAAGAGAAGAAAGAGGTATGATTCATGTTCCTCTCTGGGCACTCTGCATTTAAAAACTTTTTTCCTAACTCCAACTAAAATCCTCATGCAAGAAATCCGAAAGTTCCTGATTGTAAGGTTTGAAATAATTAGTCAATTCTTGTTCTATTGTCGCTGGCATTTGGCTGTATTCATCGACATGATTAATTTCATATTTTTTACTTGTATTTTCACTAATATCCAGAAATTTCAATACTTCGGAAAATACTTTGCCTGTATGTGCGTAAAAATCTTCGCTCTTGATAATTAGCAACTGTTCTCTAGGAAAATAGTCGAGCCAATTTTTGATTTGTTCTACATAAATTCCCCGCGACAAATAGGAATAATGCTGGTGATTGAAACTGTAATAATTTTCATCTGCTTTGATTTTTTCAATCTCACCTTTGAGTCGAGCGGGTTCAGAAGCGATCGCCTTTTCAAAATCCAACTTTTCGGTGCCTCGCGCCACTTCTAAATGATAGTGCATCCACGCTCGTTTTACTGGGTTTCCCAGCATTACAATCAGCTTAACATCCGGGAAACACTTGTAAACTCGCTCCGGCACCAAAGGATGATAAATATAGTAAGAAGTCATCTCCCACAGGAGCACCTTCTCACTCGCTACACTCCGTGTCAACTGCTTGCTGTACCAATCAACACCACGCTCAAAATTTAATTCAAAAAAGTGAATATCTCGAGAACCTTCTTTGATAATTTGCAAGTGATTTTCGAGATGGCTGTATAGATATTCTGTGCCACAGTTTTGAGCACCAATTATTAAAAAGTCAGGTTTTTGCTTATTTTCTAACTGAGTCAAAATCTTGGCGTAGCCGGGATTATTCTTATCCAAATCGTAAGTTGCAGCGCCTGGTTCAGCCACATCCAAAAGTGGCATTTTGCCCTCAAATTCCCAGCGGTACGGCGGACAAAGAATCGTTTTTTGGTTTACAGTCGATCGCACGTACAGCGGATAAACCTGCCACTGATAATCGTAGGCGTAAGCCAAAGTTTCCTCGTAAACCCCAGCATTCACGTAATACTGACCGTTTCCTAAATCTAGTCTATCTATTTGCAGCCGGATTTTGCCTTTCCCTTTCACCAGCGGCAGCAGTCGGCCCATTTGATTAGTATTAGTCTCAAAACAACTTTGACCATCTTCTCTGCTGATTGTCACGGCAAAAATAGCAGCAGAAATTTCATGAGACACCGAATAATGAATTTCAATGCTAATAGCATCACCGCTATCTATTTCCGTATTTGGCGACACTTTGACATCGGTAATTTCTACTTCCATAGTACCGAAGCGATTCTGATTACCTCGCAGTGGCGAACCGCTACTTGTAGCTTCAGCAGCACGCAGGGGAGTGCTATTTTCTGTGGACGATCGCATTTCTGACAAATACTGACCGACTACCACTTCCGGTTCCCCGTAAGCGACGATTTCACCGGATTTCAGCCACAAAGCCCGATCGCACATTTTCTGAATTTGCGACGCAGTGTGAGAAATCAAAACAATCGCACATCCTTGATTCTTAAACTCAGTTATCTTATTCAAACATTTAGTTTGAAAAGCCACATCACCAACCGACAAATGTTCATCAACTAACAGCACTTCGGGATCGGTATGCACCGCCACAGAAAAAGCCAGCCGCATTTTCATCCCCGTACTGTAAGTCCGCATCGGGCTGTCAATAAACTGTTTTAACTCTGCAAATTCCACAATATCGTCAAATCTGCGCGCCACTTCCCGGCGAGTCAAACCGGCCACCACCGCGCCCACAAACACGTTTTCTCGGCCCGTTAGATCCGTGTGAAAACTCGCACCCAAATCCAACAAGCCGCCAATTCTGCCGTTAACTTTAATAGATCCTTCCTCAGCCCGGCAAATACCGCCGATAAGTTGCAGCAGCGTTGATTTTCCCGCGCCATTCTTGCCAAGAATTCCCAGCATTTCGCCCGGAGAAACAGTAAAATTTATATTCCGCAGCGCCCAAAAACTCGCCTCCGGCTTCAGCTTCCGCCAACCCGACAAAGCGGCTTCCATAATCGTAATAGGTTTCGCGGTAGAGTAGCGCTTAAAACGCTTACCTAAACCCTTGACAATAATTGCTTCACGCATTTACACTTCCTCCACAAAATGAGCGCTTTGCCGTCTAAAAATTCCCAGTCCGATGGGTAAAAGAGCCGCCACAGCCAAGCTCAAAATTAACAGAGCCGACCAATCCGGCTGCATACCTTTAAGAAGTATGGCGCGGTAAGCTTCAATCAGGGGCACCATTGGATTTAAGTAATAAAAAATCTTAAATTTTTCGGGGACGCTGCTGATGTCGTAGAAAATCGGAGTCAGGTAAAACAGCATCTGCAAAACTACTCCCAAAGTGTGCTGAGTGTCGCGGAAAGTGACATTCAAAGCGGCAAGGGGATAAGCAAAACTAACTGTCAAAACAAACTGAATAATCATCAGCACTGGCAACAACAAGAGCACTGCATTCAGAGGAGCGCCATCAATTGCCAGAAAGATAAGTAACACCGGCAATGCTAAGAAAAAGTGAATGAGCCCCGTCGTCGTCGTGACTACCGGCAAAATTGCCGGGGGGAAATTTGGCTGCCTGAGTAGTGGCTTATGATTGGTAATTAATGCCGTTGATTTAAATAATACCGTTTGAGACCAATTCCAGATTAACAAGCCGCTGAAAGCAAAGGAAGAAAATTTTGGAATATTAAGGGGTACGACAGAGCGAAACAAAAAGGAAAATACAGCCAACTGTAACAGCGGACTGATTAAAGTCCAAGCAATCCCCAAGGTCGATCGCTTGTAAAGTAATTTCATCTCGCGATCGACCAACACCCGCAGCAAATCAAAGAAATGAGTTATTTGGCGAATGTCAGCTACCTTTCCCGCATTTCTCACAGCACACCCCCAGCAACTATCTGAGGTTCTCCCCCGGATAAATTCCAGGGCAGAATCTTAACCAAATTCAGGGTCTGTACCAGAGTCTGTTTGTCAGAAATTGGTTCTAAAAAATCTGCTTCGATCAATTTTATTGTCATAATTACCTTTGTCACTTTCTGTGGTTTTTAATATCTAAATTACTATTTTCTATCACTTAATGGCTGACTTGATTACACCTCTATGTTCTGTTTTTTATCTAATCTAATTATGTCATTTCTAGCAAGAGTTTTTCAGATTTTTTTTCTCCAATACTGTAAACAACTGTAGATTTTGAAGTAGGGTGTTGTCAACCAAGCTAGGCTCCGAATGAGCAGCACTTTTGGGCATACCCTTAACCGCGATCGCCCGAGCCAGGGGTTCGGCAAAGTCAAGGGCCAGAATCGATCGCAAGTGAGCGCCCCGCAGTGGCTCTACACCGAATTTGGGAGTGACGTGACCGACAGACAGTTCACCGTAACTGAGGTAAATGCCATCGGGTTTTTTCTCGTCAATGATTCGTTCTGCTGCTTCCCAACCTTCCTGCAAATCGATTTCAATTTCATGTCTGCCCAAGTCAGCACCAGCAGGCTCACCTTGAATAAAACTAGAAAGAGCCGATCGACTTTTCAACTCATCAATAGCACCCCGCAAATACCAATAAGCGCGCAATTTTGCCCGCAACCACCGCCAAGTTCCCCGCATCCGCAAGCTTTCGAGTAAATCAAGAGATTGCCTCAGTCCCACAGCCAGCCAATCCACAGCAGCCGGGCACAAAAACGTGACCGCCACCAAAATTTTATCCACCAGCGAGTCAGCAGTTTCGTAGGCTGCTATCGGCAGTATCGGTCTAAGTTCCGGGTGTCGGTACCCGATCAAAACATTCGATCGCCCTTCCTGACGAAATCTGCCGAAAGAGCGATCGAGATTGTTGGTTTCGTGTTCGTAATGATAGCCCACTGCTTCAGCAGCCACAACAAAAGGTACATTAGCTTTCAGCAAACGCATCCCAAACTCATAATCTTCTCCGCCACAGTTCCCAAAAGCCGAATCAAACCCATCGAGACGAGCAAACAGTTCTGCATCCAAAGAAAGGTTGCCGCTGAGCAAATCTAGATAAGTAAATCGATGACCAGGCTGACTCATCTGATAAAACTTCTCTTCCCACCACGATCGCACTTCCACCTCGAACAATGTAGTTCCTCCATGCAACTTAGGCGGATAGGGGCCCATGACAGCCGAGCCCGGACGCAAAGAGTGAACCCGCGCATGACTTTCCACCAAAGGCGGCAGCGCTTCGATATCGTCGTCGAGAAACAGCAGCAATTGCCCCGTAGCCGAAGCCGCTCCCGTATTGCGGGCGATGGCAGCACTCTGGCAATTTACCTCGATCGCCTGCACTTTAAACCGAGCTTTATAGTCTTGTAGCATTGCCAAAGTATTATCTATGCAGCTATCTGCCACTACAATAACCTCGATCAGGTCGATCGGATAAGTCTGCAAGTGCAAAGCATCCAAAGCCCGCCGCAGCGAAGAACTTCGGTTGTGGCTAGGAATAATTATGCTAACTGTTAGATTTTCCATATTTACATTACAACAATTAACTTCATCTGCATTTCATCTCCCTTCATCGACCGTTAAAAATAATCTACAAATCCCTATTCATTGCTCCCCTTCATTTTTTGTAACAACTTCCTAGAAGCAAAATAAGCCATCGGCCCGCTAATGCAGCCCCGCAGTTGAGCCCACAGCAAATCCCTCGGAACCGCATCCGGCTGCTTTCGCAAAGAAGCAATTAATTCAGGAATTTGCTTATACCACAGCCATCCCCAAGCTAATAGAGGCACACTGAATTCTCTGTTGATTACAAACATCCGCGTCCAGAAAGCATAGACTCCGATGCCGTAGCCTTGGAGCGTTTTTCGCAATTCTTCCCAAGTGCGCCGATGGCGGTGCCAACTCAATGCTCTCGGCTCGTAGACAATGCGGTAGCCCGCGCGCAAAATGCGGGCAAAAAGTTCACAGTCTTCGCCACCCACCGTGGGCGTTCCCGCCCCCAAAGCTTCGTCAAACAGCCCAATGTAGTCGATCGAACTTTTCCGCAAAGCCATACTCGCCGAAACTCCCACAAGATGCACAATCAGAGGATTGCAGTGCGCCCCATCAACAACTCGGCGCTCAAATCCCCGCCCGTGGGGGCTGTAGCGCTCGAACCATTCTTGCGCTTCGGTTTCCAGTTCCAAGGGCATCACCAGCCCCGTGACGCACATCACTCGCGGATCGCTGAAATTTCGCAAGAGCGATCGCAGCCAGTTCGGATCGGGGGCCGCATCGTCATCTGTAAACGCTACGAATTCATGTTTAGCTTCGCGTAAAGCTCGGTTACGGGCAGCGCTGGAGCCTGGTAAGTCTTCGCGCACATAGCGGGCTTGTGGGTAATTTTTGACCAGTTCCTTCGTCGCGTCCGTGCTGGGGCAATTGTCAATTACTAAGTATTCCTGACCCTCGTCTGGGAGCTGCATCAGCGCGTCAAGAGTGCGCCGCAAATCTTCCGGGCGATCGCGCGTGCAAACCGCTACTGTAGCGATCGGCAATACCTCCACCGACCCCCGCTCATCCCATTCTAGAGTCTCGTAGAGCAAGTTTTTCCACAAGTTGTCCCCCGCAGCGTTCATCAGTGTTTCCCGTAATTCGTCACCGCCAATGCCACCTCCGACTACGGACAAAAGAGCTTGACCGAGCGGTTTTCCGTGCAGTCGAATTAAAACCAAGGCTTTGCTGTAACGCTCATCAACCGTAATTTCTGGCGGGAGTTTGGAGATTTCCAGCTCAACAATAGCTGTTGCCATTTTAGATTTTATCTTTTATATTTTAGATTGCGAAAAAATCCTAGATACTCCGTATATTACCGGATGTATTTTAGCATAAATTGTTTTAGGGTATAGCAACTTCTCAATGCCACACTTGCCGATCGCCGATTGCGAATCAAATTGCGAATCAAATTGCGAATCAAATTGCGAATCAAACATAAAGCCTCATTGCTTTTATTGCTTTTATTTATTTTTACTTTCAATTACCCGCTGATGTCAAGTTTTTTCCCAACACAAGTTTTACCATCGGCAACGATCCCGCGTCGAGGATTGTGTCAATTGCAGGTATTATTGGCAGCCGATCGCCACCAAGCCTCGCCATTAATGCCACATCTAAAAACCCGATTTTTTGATAAAACCGGGTTGGTGCGATCGCTCCTCATTTCAGCTCTAATTGCGCTCTGATAAGCTGTGGAGCATTTAAAATAGTATTGTAGGGTGCGGAGCGTCCTCCGCGTTTCCCTTGCCGATGGAAGCGATCGAGAGCTGACGCACCCTACTGGCCTCGTTAGTGGTTTAAATGCTCCACAGCTTACTATTCTCAAAAACCTAAGCTGTGGCGGCATTTAAATTGTATGTCAAAAAAAATAAATTCGTGTGGGAAGTAGGGGGTTCGGCGTCCCGCCCGCCCTGAATATACAATTTAAATGCACGACAGCCTACCAAATAATTCAACACTCTCGCCCTTCAAACTTTCGCGATTAAACCGCGCACGGATTAGGTGAAAAATACTCCCAAACTCAACCCTAAATCAGACCCATAAACGATAAAAGAAACAGGAGATTACAGGCTGGTTGGAGACTCATCGAGCTGAGATTACTTCTGGCAAGTTAGTGGTATTTTTACAGAATGAATATCATGTATTGTCTGGGGATTTATGTGGCTATGTTTGGGGTTAAACAAAAAAACGCATCGTTTTGCCCCCTTGTCAATGAGCGGAGTAAACAAACGTATTATGGGGCAGTCAATCGATTTTAGATTTTAGATTTTAGATTTTAGATTTTAGAATTGAAGTATTGACTTGCGCGAGATAAATTCGGGGGCGACTTTATCGGATACAGGTTTTTTATTTCTGCACGGATGAATCACGTGGCGGGTATCCTGGAGGCTTTCGGTCAAAAAGCCATTTACACTCTCTCCTCGATAGCCACAAGGTTTACTTAGAAGAATGTATCAAACTTTTACAAAAAAACCCATCAAACTCATAAAGTCTCTCTCTGCCTTGACAAAAGCAGTTAGGAATGAGAATTAAATAACTTCCACTCTTGAAAGTGGGATGGGCGTCCCGCCCCTCCAAAAAGGACGGGCGGGACGCCCATCCCACAATAACAATTAAAATTGTAAGTTATTTAATTCGCGCTCCTTAGTTAGCACGATGGGGGTTCTTCCTTTTTCAGATTGGACTATAAACCGCCCTCAAAACCCTAAAAATGAAGAATTGTAAAGTTTTATCAAGATGTTTGGGCATCTGAATTAAAATCTTCTCATAAAAAAGACTAGCTTTTAGCAGGCGCAAATTGTGGAAAAAGGTTTAAAACTCAGAATATGAGATCGATCTCGCTACTCTTACATGGTGCAATAAAATGTAACTTTTGATGCAAGAACCAGTAGCCTGAACTTTGTCGAAGGCCCAAGGCCCATCCGGCCAATGCCTTCGGAAAATCGCCTTCTTGGCGCTGCATCAAATCTTAAGTGCAATTACTTTCCTTGCACGAGAGCCGGAGCCTTCGAGCCAACATTTAGCTCCAAGGGTTACGCACCAGAACTTTGATAAACCGGGTTTTTTTACCGGGAGCGAGGGCGGCAACAAAGTGTTTTCGTTCATCAAACCCGGTTTCAGCGTCCGAGACTGAACTCGATCGAATGAATGCAGTCGCAACCAATGTTTAAAAGTGGCGATACTGCAAGTTGCGTGCAAAGCAGGGAGCTAACCGCAGTGATGGATCTCGATTGTTTACCTTACGGCGCAGGCCACGCACAGGAAGGGGTCTGTCTGCTAGTCCGAATGGGGCCGCACCGCATTTTACTCGACTGCGGTATAGAGGATATTGCACCGCTATCAGCGACACTAAATCGATCGCTGCCAGCCGATTTTGTGGTGTGTACCCACGCCCACTCTGATCATGCCAGAGGTTTGCTAGCACTCCATCAATCTTTCCCCCACTTGCCAATTTACGCCAGCGAAGTGACAGCGCGACTGCTACCGCTCAACTGGCCACAACTGGCTCAGCAGCCAGAGTCCCGGTTCTGTCAGGGACTGCCCTGGCAGTCGCCGCTCGAAGTGCGCCCAGGACTGAGCGTGCAGTTGTTCCCGTCGGGTCATTTGCCCGGAGCTGCGACTGTGCTGCTGACTTATGCAGCCCCGCACCGCACCTACACCGTCGTTTACACAGGCGACTTTTTCCTGTCCAATTCTCGTTTGGTGGAAGGTTTGCCCCTGGGAGAACTCAGGGGCATGAAGCCGGATGTGTTAATTTTGGAAGGCAGTTACGGCACGGCCCGCCACCCTCACCGCCGACAACTGGAAAATCAGTTAGCCGATCGCATCCACCGCGCCATCGCCGACGGGTACTCCGTACTGCTGCCCGCGCCGGCCCTTGGTTTGGGCCAAGAAATGCTGATGCTGCTCCGCAGTCACCACTACTTTACTGGCCGCGACTTGGATATTTGGGTAGACGGCACTGTCGCCGACGGGTGCGACGCTTATCTGGAACTGTTACCCCAATTTCCCACCGCCGTCCAAAATTTTGCTCTGCACCAACCTTTGTTTTGGGACGAAAGGGTGAAGCCCCGCGTCCGCCGGCTGTCTCCCGAACAGCGCCCCGGATTGGGAGCCACGCCCTGTATTGTGATTACAGACAAGTTAGCTGATTTGGCTTTGTATGTTGCCGATGGCACAAATCCTTGGATTTTGCTCGCCCCTCAAAAACCAGGATATCCCGTCACCGACTGGCTGGGCAACAGGCCCCAATTTGGAGTCACAACTGTCGAAACTTATCTGCTAGCCGAACACTGCGACGGGCCGGGGACTACCCAACTCATCCACAATTTGCGTCCCCAGCACGTAATTTTAGTCCACGGTTCCCCGGCATATTTAGCTGACTTGGCTAACTTGGACGAGCTGCGAAACCGCTACCAGTTGCACACTCCGGCGGCCGGAACACTGGTCGAATTGCCGATCGGGGAAATGTTTTTGCAGCCCGCTATCCCAGAAACTAACTATGAGGGAGAACTCAGCGAATTGGGGACAGAGGTAGCAATTAGCTTGCCGAGTCCGATTACAGCCGATCCTCGGTGGGCCAATTTTGCCGATACCGGTTTGGTAGAAGCGCGCTGGCAAGGCGAAGAACTGGTACTGCGGGGCATCTCCCAGCGGGAACTCCTTTTTCAAGGCAGCGCCGTTCAGGCAAACCTCGAATGCTGCGGCAATTGCCAGCACTACCGCAGTCAGCGCTGTTGGAACCAGTCCAGTGCTTTGTTTGGCTTTAAAGTAACCCCCGACGGTTTCTGTCCGGTGTTTAAAGCGATACCGGAGTCGGAACTTTTCCTAGAAGATGGCGAAACAGACGGCGAATAAGCTGTCTGGCACCTCGAAACCAGCCTGCAGGCAAAGAAAACAAAAGAACAGTCCTCGACGCACCCAGACAAAAAACCCGGTTTAAGCAGGGGTAAGCTGTCGCGTATTGAATTTTTAACTACCAGCCGGGAAGTCCCTCGGTATATTTAAAGGGGATTAATCTGAGCGCTGCGCGAAGTACCCCGAATAAATTACCGAGCGTGATGAAAGGCTCGTCGGGTGTAGGTACGGAAACCGACAATTATTTCTGTATATCCCTTGATAATCTGGAAATACTCTGATACTATATTGGCAAGTGGGGGTGGAACTACCTCACTATAAAAAGCCTTTGAAAAAAAGGAAAAAGAAGCCTGCAGTCTAACTGTACTCAGTTGACCGTCAGGTTTTTTCACACTACTGTGTACTTAGGATCGCGAATTAAATAACTTACAATTTTAATTGTTATTGTGGGATGGGCGTCCCGCCCGTCCAAAAAGGA
>NZ_JAUBUB010000128.1:7663-16682 GCF_036705265.1 Microcoleus sp. B4-C2 | reverse complement strand
AATTGCTGAAATCAGCATTTTATAGGATTCGTATGTCTATTTTCAGAATCCTATCAATAAGCGTTCAACACTTCTGCCTCTGAATATACGCCCGGGACTTCCCGGCTGGTAATTAATTAGATATACTTAAGCTATTTTGCCTCTAAATTTGATTTTGGGGCGGGTTCTCGCGCGCACCCCACAATAATTTTATCAAACTAGACTGTCATCAAGGCTCCGCTTAGGAACCGTAAAATTTAGATGCGTTTTGGCCGATCGACAAAAAATACGATCGCCCGCAGAATCTCTCGAAAGAAATCAAAAGGGCGATCGCATTCCCAAAACTCATTACCCATTACCAATGACCTAATTCCAACGCTTCTTGCGCTGTCGCTGGCTGGCCACCGCCTCCACCAGCCCCAGCGCGAGAAAATTACTCAGCAGCGACGCATTCCCGTAACTCAGGAAAGGTAGCGGAATCCCCGTAACCGGCGCCAAGCCAATGTTCATCCCAATATTTACGAACACCTGAAAAATTAACATTGACAGTACGCCGATCGCCAGCAAAGAACCAAAATTATCGTTAGCAGTTTGAGCGATCGTCACCAACCTGAAACAAATTACCCAAAAGACAAACAGCACGCAAATGCAGCCAATAAACCCCAATTCTTCGCCAATGGCTGAAAAGATAAAGTCTGTATGCTGTTCGGGAATAAAGTTAAGCTGAGTTTGCGTTCCCTGAAACAAACCCCTGCCTTTCAGTTCCCCGGCCCCAATAGCAATCCGAGATTGAATCAAGTGATATCCGCTACCTAAAGGGTCTTTCTCCGGGTTTAAAAACCCTGTCAGACGCATTTTTTGATAATCCTTGAGTACATTCCAAAAAAGCTGTCCGACTTGTCCAGAAACAACGTTCACCAACACAGCACCGAAAGTCCCCAACCAGGGCCAAGGCAGGGTTCGCCAAGCGATAATACCTGCAACAACTACCCAGGCTACCCAAATCGGTGTATACAGGTTATTGAGGAGAACTGAGATGAGAGGAGAGAATAGCAATATTAGCCAGCCGGGATTGACATTTCCCCAGTAAAACATCCCCATTGTGATCGCGCCGAAGACTAAGGAAGTACCTAAATTTGGTTCGGCAAAGATCAATCCCCAAGGTACAGCCATAATCGCCAGCATCCTCAACATATGACCCACCGTGGGGACAGTCTTGTCGTGCAGGAGAGCTGCTAAAGTGATAATCATGCCTACTTTGGCAAATTCTGACGGTTGCAGGTAAAAGCCGCCGATGTTGATCCACCGCTGGGCACCGAGCCCTGTAGTACCGATAAACCGCACTGCGATCAGGGACAAATTGATTAATATGTAAATCGGCCATTTCCACTCAATCAGTGTTTGGTAACGGCAGCGGGAAATGATGATGGCGAGGATCAAACCCACTGCCCCAGTTACCCAGTGCCGCCACCAGTCGATCATCCCCTGGTTGATTTCGACGCTGCGGATCATGACTCCCCCGAAGATGGTGAGGGCGATGCAAGCGCCAAACAGCCAAGGGTCTGCTTCTTCCCAGGGTTTGAAGATTGATTTCCAGCGGTTTCTGACTTGTATTCTCTGCAACATGAGGATTTTAGATTTTAGATTTTAGATTTTAGATTATCGAGCCGATTTTCGGAAGTTGTGGATATATTTTGGATTCACAGCCTGCACCTTACTTGAGAAGCCTCGGTGTAAGTATGTAACTTTATTCGGCGAGTTTTAGGGAGGTTCCGGGAACGGAAGAAGGAACGCCTGCGCCGGGTATCTGGGTATTCTATTTTTTTCTGGGCGCTTACTTAATTTAGTTCGCGCACGTGGTCAGAAACCGGGTTTTTGTCGAGAAGACGCACTGCAACTCGCAGAAACCGCTAAAAACCCGGTTTCTTGGGTTTTGATTCGTAAGCCCTAGAATCGTCAGGCCGGTTCGTAAAGGTACTCGAAGCCGTTCCCATCTGGATCTCTGCCGTAAAAGGATGCAGTACCGTCGCGGTGTTCGTGGATGTGGGTGACGGAAACACCATCGGCTTTGAGTTGTTCGTAGGCGGATTCCATTTCGGTGCGATCGTCAAATACAAACCCAAAATGCGGCCCTGCTTGGTCGTAACTCGGACTCAACAGCGCCAATCCGTCCTCTCCTGCTTTCAAATAAGCCCAGTCTGCATCTTTCCAGACTAACTCCATACCCAAGTTGCGGTAGAATTCAGCAGACTTCTCTATGTCTTGCACGCAGACGGCTACGTGTCCCAATCGTTTTAGTTTCATATCTACAAAGTTTATGGTTGTTCTTTCGTTTATTGTATCTATTTTCTGATTTATTTCTGAATTAATTAGGTATTTTTTCAGTTTTTTGGGTCGCAGCTAACTGTACTTTTTCTACTTGTTTGCTGGCGTCCATTTCGCTGAACAGTTGAATGGCGCGCTCAAAATTTTCTTGAGTTTTCTCGATGTTACCAAGTTTTTGTTCTGTTAGTGCTAGTTGATAGCAAGCTTCGGCTCGGTCTAATTTAGCGCTGGCTCGATCGAGTATTTCGATTGCTTCTGCATGGTGCTGCAGGGCTTGGTCAAATTCTCCCGGTTCTCGGTACAGCGCTGCTATACCGCTGAGAGATTTGGCTTTGATGGTAGTGTACTGGTTTTGGTCGGCCTGGGCGATCGCCCTTCCGAATTATTAGAAAGGGATCTCGCTCTTTTTTAACCGCAGATGGACGCAGATTAACGCAGATGCAGGAAGGGATCTCGCTCTTGTGATTCATAAAGCTTAAAAAATAGGAGTTAATTTTTAACTTCCTGAAAAATCTTATAGTGTTCGCAAATTATTTCAATAAAAATATCCCCTTCCAACCGAAAATGACTCAAAGCAGATAAATCTAAATTAGCCGGAAAAGTGAAAGGATAGGACAGGGAAGATAAGAAAGTTTCAGCCTTTTCTTCAAGCTTTCTGAGTTCGACTTCTCCTACCCAAAAACAGTAATTTTCATCATCGGAATTGATGGGGCGAGAAATCACTAGGTGAAGAATGCGATCGAACTCGATCGCTACATCTCCCACTTCGGGCCCAAAGGTGAAGTCTAAACGCAAGCCAAGATTTTGAGGGCGGAGTGAAACTCCTACTAAATCGGCACTTTTTAAGTCTTCTAAAAAGGTTTTGAGGTTGAGTGCGAGATCGGTTGTCATAGAATCACTTTTTCTCCGGTATTATGTGTCTTAGCCCCTGGTTCAAATTTTATTTGATTTCCATCTCTATTGTATCTACGACGGTAAGTTTTGCCCTCCGTCCCGCGTATATGAGGCCCTGTACGGACTATTTCACCATTTGGTCTAATATGAATGATACTGCCGTCTGGATGTTCAAAGGTTTGATAGCCACCTTTTGTGCTGGTTTGAAATTGGAAGCCGTAACTCTCCAGTATGGCGATCGCTTCTGATAAGGTTTGCCCTGTCAAATCGGGAAGTTGTTGTGCGGCGGGATTCATTGGTTGTGAATGGGAAAGATTTTGAGCGATCGCCATTTTGATTATAAAACGGGCGATCGCTCTTTTGATGAATGATGAGCGAGATCCTTTTTGAGTCAGGTCGATCGAGGGCGATCGATCTTCCCAATTTCTTATTACAAAATTACAGGTTGTGTGAGGCTTGACCAAAAATGGCAAAATCTGCCATAATAAGATAACGAGTTAAATGAGGTAAGTAATACCAGTGACAAGCATGAATATTTCTCTGCCTGACTCAATGCGAACTTATATAGAAGAACAGGTAGCCCAAGGGGGTTATAGTACAGCTAGCGAGTATTTTCGTGAGTTAATTCGCCAAGACCAAAAACGCAAAGCTTCAGAACGTTTGAAAGCGATGTTATTAGAGGGTTTGGAATCGGGAAATCCTACGGCGATGACGGAGGAAGATTGGATGGAGATTCGTCAAGCTGTGCGATCGCGAATTTCCCAGAATCAGGGGTTGCAGGAATAAAAAAGACCTCGATCCAAAAACGTCCGCAAGTTATCGGTGATTTGATTGAATTAGCCACTTACATTGCGGAAGATAATATGGATGCTTCCGATCGCTTTATTGTCGCGGCCGAAGAAACATTTAAACAATTAGCACAAACGCCAAAAATGGGAAAACGCTGTCAATTTTCTCATCCTAATTTAATCGATGTGCGACAACAAGCTATTAAAGGTTTTAGAAGATATCTGATTTTCTCCCGTCTGATAGACTCAGAGGTAGAAATTTTGCGCGTGATTCACGGGGCACGGGACATCGAAGATATCTTGGATAATGTTGATGAGACAGATTAAGAGCGATCGACTGGTATTTAGGAATTTTGGGAAATGTATGTTATCATTAAAGTGGCAGTTTATTTAATCTTAGTTTTCAAGAGTAATACACCAAAGCTTTCCAGAATTTTTACTATGATGAAAGAGCAAACATTTGAACTGGATGAATCTCAGATAAAATTTCTCCAAAGTTGTCAAAAGTATGGATTTAAAGACGCAAATGAAGTAGTAAGAATCGCAATTAAACGCCTGGAATTAGCATTAGAAGCGGAGCGATTGGAAGAATCCGCTACTCTCTATGCAGAAATCTATAAGGAAGATACAGACTTGCAAGAATTGACGGAATTAGGTTTAGAAGAATGGCTGAAGCTATAAAATTGAAACGCGGTTTAATTATTGAAGTTAATCTCGATCCAACAAAGGGTTCTGAAACGGGGAAAATTAGACCTTGTGTTGTTGTGACCAACAATACTTATAATGAGCGAGTTCCTGTAATCCAGGTTGTTCCAATTACTGCTTGGAGTGAAAAAAAAGCCAAGATTAAAAGTAATGTAGAGATTGAACCGTCTCAAAGAAATGGATTAACAAAAAAATCTATTGCTGATTGTTTGCAAACGCGCCCTATTGATTATAGTTCTCGTGGGGTAGATATCCGAGGTGAACTTGAACCAGAGGTGATCGTAAAAATCGATCTAGCTCTCAGAATCGTGTTTGCTTTGTAATTTTCAAGCTTTTAAAGAAGAAATAATCAATAGGTTACGAGGCGATCGCCCTTCATGATTATAAGACGAGCGATCGCCCTTCTGAATTATCCTGATCAAGGACGATCGATCTTTTTTAACCGCAGAGGGACGCAGATTAACGCAGATGCAAGAAAGGCGATCGATCAAGGACTAATGGAAACAACATCCCCAGCATCATTAATGCGAACTGCCGAACCTGCTGGCAGCGACGATATCATAGTGCTAACTTGTCTCATCAAAGGTACTAGATGGTCGGGCCTCGTACTGCTAGAATCTAACACCACAATTGTAATAGCACGACTTGCGAGATTTTGTTGATAGGGAAGATTTTTATCAGCAGTGATAAAAACATCAAAAGGATGATTCTCCGATCTCTCCAGAATTTCCCTATCTTTTAAGCCTCTCCACCCCATGTCATAAACATTGCTGATTGAATGACCCTCGTCTAAGAAAGGTTGCTTGAGTTTTTGACTCAAGAGATTTTCATCAAGCAGTATAAGCATTTGAATGATTTTCGAGCGAGAGCATCATTTTAGTGAGATTTTCTAGCACTTTAATTGCCTGACTTTCTAGGTAAGGAAAATCCTTAATAAATTCTGCGAAACCGCTTTCACCTTCGAGGTAGTCGAAAAAAGTCTTTAAGGGGACGCGGCTGCCAACAAATACGGGGACACCGCTCATAATTTCTGGATCGCGGTGAATAATTCCTTTTCTTTGCAGTAATTCTTCTATTTTCACGGGCTTTACTCCTTTATATCAAAAGAAGTGGGCAAGTCTAGCTGTAACTGATGGGTAATTATATCATAAATTTAGCAGAAGCGATCGCCCTTCTGAATTA
Source organism: Microcoleus sp. B4-C2 (assembly GCF_036705265.1). Taxonomy (NCBI): domain Bacteria; kingdom Bacillati; phylum Cyanobacteriota; class Cyanophyceae; order Oscillatoriales; family Microcoleaceae; genus Microcoleus; species Microcoleus sp. B4-C2. Next base: position 10,809 of record NZ_JAUBUB010000128.1, on the reverse strand, counting down.
TTAGAAAGGGCGATCGATATTTTTTAACCGCAGATGGACGCAGATTAACGCAGATGCAAGAAGGGCGATCGTTCTTTTGATGAATGATGAGCGATAGCCTCTCCCGAAAAACCTTCCTTACCCCCCTGAAAAGCAGAGAATAAAATCAGTCATCAACGATTCCTATACTCCCAATAAGCCTGTAAGGGGCTAACAGTTCTATCTAGAACCGTTGTCTCGTCAGAAGCATTTAGAACAGAAGTAGGCTGTGAGTTATTGGCGACTGTCAGGTGTAAATGTGGAGCTAATCCGGTGTAGGATGTAGGTGCAATTTTAGCAATGGTTTTACCTGCTGAGATAATACCATTTGAGGTAGTACCATCTGGAAGAATACTACCTAGAACACGCAGTGATGGATCGACATTTACATGAAGATACATCCAGTAGCGCTCGGTATTTAATTCTTTAATGATGACTAGATCGCCTACACCCTTGTAAGCCTTTTCAATGCCGACAACAACTCCATCTGTAACCGAATAAACGGGTAATTTGTCTACACCATCAGTACCAATATCAATTCCAGAGTGAATCTGTTGATAATTAGTGGTGTAGTCTTGTTCATATACGTAGCCAGAAGAAGCTGTCGTCTTTACACCACCAAGAGCTTTATCTGATAAAGCTTGGTAGATTTGACTAACAGTTTCATTCGGAACAAGCTTATTAAGCTCCTTGTGAACTGAATCAGCCGTCATACTATTGTTATCTGGCTTATAGAGATTGATACTTCCGGTATTTAAATCCCACCAATGATCATCAAAATCACTGGGACGGAATTGACCCAATGGTTCAAAGCCTTTACCTGATACAGGCAGAGAATCCTCATAGTTTTTGCGAATGGCATTGTAGTCTTTCTCAATGCTTGAAAGTATACCGGGAAAGAAATTTCCTCCTTCACCTGTGCGAATTGTATTACCTTTGCCAGAGATTGGCTGATTAGGTGGAACAGGTACAGATGGCAAACCAGTCCCTTCTTTGTAAGCCGTCGCCTTACCTCCATTCCAGTAGATATAGCCCTTCTCAAAGTATTGAATAAGATTCCCATTTCCCAACCCCTTTTCCCCACTCTTCGGAGCGCCCAACCAGCCATCCAATCCACCTGTATTCAAGAATGCTTGACGGATAGCACCATAAAGGGGGAAAGTTCCATTTTTACTGCTGACGATCGACCCTTTGTCAAATAGTTGATAGCTGACACCACCAGAAGTGAGGACATCAGAAGTCGGATTACCCAGCGTTCCTTTAGAATTCTGGAAAACAGGATAGAAATTGCCATCAATGGTGCGCCCGTTGAGAGAAATTGAATTAGGCGCCGACTGCACCGGATTGTCAATTGGTGGCTGTACGGGATTGTCAATTGGCGGCTGTACGGGATTGTCAATTGGCGGTTGTACGGGATTGTCAATCGGCGGCTGCACGGGATTGTCAATCGGCGGCTGCACGGGATTGTCAATTGGCGGTGTAGAGGGGATATCTTGGACATTGGTGACGTACAAACCAGATACAAAACCGCTACCATCAGCGAGGTGATACCAGACATCAGTGCTACCTTCACCATTAGGATCGTTGATTAATTCACCTTGAGTCTGGTAGTCAAATTCCAGTTGTGTCCCAGGACTGACTTTACCGACAGAAGCACTGGAAGTATCAGCAGTGGGACGAATATTAACACCACCGTTAATCTGGACAGCAATTTTACCTCCATCCGTCACACCACTCAAATTAACCGCCCGTTCCCAGGGGCTAACTTGTCCTTCTAAACCCCAAGTTGTCGGATTCGAGAAAGGTGTCGGAATATAAGCTTGCGGCGCTGTTTCCTTCGCCATTGCCACAGCCTTATTGAAATTTACCACCCCAAAACCCGTTTCTTCATCCCATCCGGGCTCCTTCAAATCGATCGCACTTCCAGTCAAAATGTCAATCACTTGGGTAGCATTCAAATCGGGATTACTCTCCCAAACCTTAGATGCCATCCCCGCCGCCTTAGCCGCAGATGCCGAAGTTCCCGCCATCGTGCCTAAATCATCGCCAACAGTCGATAAAGTCGGATTGTCGATCGCACCTCCGGGTACTAAAATATCCAAACCATAGCCATAGCTGGAATAATCCGATCGCCCAAATCCATCAGATGAACCAACCGTGAGAATATTCTCAAACTCCTGGGAAGATTGACCCAAAACTGACATCACACCGCCGTCATTACCAGCCGCTACAACTAACAGCACTCCATTCTGACGCGCATTTTCTAAAGCCGCACGTTCTCTGGGTGTAAATTCGTAACGAGTGGTAATGCTGCCGTCAGCATTTTTCTGAGTTAAATCGAGAGGAAGAAGTGCGATCGCATTCTTCTTCTTTTGTGCTTTCGCCTCACCCACAAAATCAGTTAAAGCTAAATCCCATTCCCCAGAACCAATTGCCCGACTTAAATAAACATTCGCCTTATCGTTGTAGCCATCAATACCTTTATCGTTGCCTTGAATTGCACTAACTAAACCCCAGCTAAATGTGCCGTGTTCGTTACCTGTGCCAGCAGTAAACAAAGGATTGCTGTCTTTGTCGATGCGATCGCGCCCCAATGTCACTTTAGAGTAATCCAAATCGGGATTGTTCGTCGCAAATCCAGTATCGATGATGCCGATAAATGCGCGATTTTCTGGTGGCGAACTAATCGGTAAATCGGGTTCAACAGGTGGTTCCGGGTCGATCGGCTGCGACATATCATCGATCGGCTCAAGTCCAACCAGAGGCGCTTCCGGGGCGATCGTAGGCGGTTGCACCGGTGGTGTTGGAGGGGTCGGCACCGTTGCTACAGGTGGCGTTGTCGCAACAGGCGGCGTTGCCACAGGCAGCGTTTCCACAGGCGGCGTTGTCTCAATCGGTGGCGCGACAGCCACAGGTGGTTTTGTCTCCACAGGTGGCGTTGTCTCCACAGGTGGCGTTTCCACAGGAGGCGCGACAGCCACAGGTGGCGTTGTCTCCACAGGTGGCGTTTCCACAGGAGGCGCGACAGCCACAGGTGGTTTTGGATCAATCGGTGGCGTTTCCACAGGAGGCGCGACAGCCACAGGTGGTTTTGGATCAATCGGTGGCGTTTCCACAGGAGGCGCGAC
>NZ_JAUBUB010000128.1:0-7563 GCF_036705265.1 Microcoleus sp. B4-C2 | reverse complement strand
AGCAATCGGCGGCGTTGTCTCCACAGGAGGCGTTTCCACAGGAGGCGCGACAGCAACTGGCGGCGTTGTCTCCACAGGAGGCGTTTCCACAGGAGGCGCTACAGCAACCGGCGGTTTTGGATCAATCGGTGGCGTTTCCACAGGCGGCGCGACAGCAACCGGCGGTTTTGGATCAATCGGTGGCGTTGTTACCGGTGGCGCGACAGCAACAGGCGGTTTTGTCTCAATCGGTGGCGTTACAGCAACAGGCGGTTCCACAACCGGCTGCTTTGATTTGACATAATCGATCAATTTCTTGCCGCCATCAAGTTTAGTCCAATCCTTACTTGGATCGATCACTTTGTCGATCGACACTGCTTTGCCCGTCGCACCTGTTAAATTGAAAACCAAATCATTGTAATCTTTATCTGAACCCTGATCGACGCGCTGATCTTCCATCGCAAATGCCTTGCCGCTGCCAGTGACATCTGCTACTTGACCGTACAACCAAGCATCATCTGGATTAGTGCTAGATAATGACAACAGCGGGCGTTTGTCACCGCCGGCACCGGGATTCTTAAACACATCTTGCACCGTACCATTTGGCACCAGCATCACCGCAAAAGCCTCTCCCGGTTTCATCGGAAATGTTTTCGCGCCGCTGTACTGCCCTTCGTTATAATTTCCCTCTCCTAAACTGCCGTTAAATAGCGGATTGGCACCTTCTGTGGGGTCAGAAATTACTACGTGACCAAAGGTAGAATTGGTCAGGGATCGTCTTGCTGCTTCTTTGATAAATTCCTGAGAACCAGGGGTAAATTTCTCCATTCCCACCACGCTAAAAATGGCAACTTCACCTTTATAATTGCCGCCGTCGTGCAGCCAGTCAAAGCCAACTTGTCCCGTTGAATCTGTAGCGAAAAAGCCGGAGTCAACCCCTAAACCTGTCAGCGGGTCAACTTTGCCGTCTGGAGTTAAACTAACTTGATAATTCGTATCGCGGGAGGGTGCAGAAATTTTGAGTGCATAATTGGTTGCACCCAAGTTATCGATGCTAAAAGTTCCTGAATTTGTGCCGTTGGTTTCGATGTCTTTGACGACTTTTCCCTCGCTGTCGAGGAGTTGCATCCCGACAATGGAACTAAATCCTTCAGCGGTAACTCGAAAGCTGCCTGTATTCAGCCGATTAAAACGATAGGTGTCTGTGGGGTCAGTTTTACCTGCGAAGTCGATGGAGAAATAGTTGTCGTTCAGATTGCCGATCGATATATTAGACATGATGCACCTTGATTGATAAATTTCTATGGAAAAAATCAGCCGACACAGCCAAGCAATTGCCGCAAACCCGCGTAACGACACGCGAATTCAACCTAATTAGCAAAAGGTTAGAAAATCGTTAAACTCGCTTAACTTTCCGCCGCTATGTATCTATCAGAAGTGCGCCGGAGTTTTTATGCGTTTTGTAATGAAACTTTACACTGAGTGTTTAACAACGAGTAGGAAATGGCACCGTTAGACATTTATTTTCTTCCGGTGAAAGTGTTGCCTGTAACCAAGTTCCATACCTGCAGACAAAAAGACGTAGTTTTTTATACTCCAATAATTCAGTATAATTTCGTCTAATACACAAAAATAATATCAGTTTTTATAAGCCAGCGCATCAGTAATATCTCCGAAAAGTTTAATTCAATTGGATTAATAACTAAGTATATTTATGTATAATCATCCTGAAAAAGGGAGAAGGAGCGATCGCACATCCCCCTTTTTCAGGCTCATGCAGCCGTTGGAGACTTCGATACAAAGCAGAGAGACACAGGCTTTCAGGCTGAAATCCATGTGAAGCTCTTCTGTCAAACTTCAATCATTCGAGTTTCACACCCGTTTTCTGCGGGAAAAGCCCTACAATAAATTAAAAAATCTCCCCAACAATCATCCCCGCCAATATCACAAACCCCACCCAAACATTTTGGCGAAAGATTTGACCGTAAACAAGCTTAGGAATATCCGCATTTCGGAGTTGACTGTACTGCAAAAACCACAAAATTGCCGCCGCACTAATTGCCATCCAAAAACCCATGTGCAAGTGCAGATTAATCCCCATTGCTGCTAACAAACCGACAGTACCTACAAAGAAAAAACCCACAGCATTAGCTGCATTATCCCCAAAAAAGAGAGCGCTGGAATTCACCCCCAAACGCAAATCATCTTCCCGATCGCTCATCGCATAAACTGTATCAAACCCCATCGTCCAAAACACGACTGCACCCCACAGCAGCCAAGTCGCTAATTCTAATTCGTCAACAGCGGCGCTCCAACTAATTAAAACTGCAAAACCCCAGGCAATTGATAACACTAATTGCGGCACTGGAAAGAATCTTTTGGCTAGCGGATAGCAGATAATTACTGGTACGGCGGCCACACACAGCCAGAAGCTTAAAGGATTGAGATAAAATGCGAGAATTGCCGCACAAGCAAAGGAAATTAAAGCAACTCCGATTCCAGTTTGCACGGTGAGGGCGCGGGATGCTAGGGGGCGCGATCGCGTTCTTTCTACTTCGGGATCGATATCGCGATCCCACAAGTCGTTGATGACGCATCCCGCCGCACTCGTGGCTAGGGTTCCCAACACAATCACGCCCACCAATGCTGTCGGTGGCCTCCCGTGGGCTGCTAAAAAGACCGCCCAGAGGGCTGGAATCATTAAAATCAGCCTTCCTGCTGGTTTGTCCCATCTCAAAAGCCTCACGACGGTTAGCAATGTGGATTCCGGTTGGCGATCGGGCTGTGTAAGCATTTCAATTCTAGATTTGATATTTTTAACTCTAGATTTTATCAAATTTTAGGCACAATCACTTACTATCTCTGCTGCCGATCGCACTTCTGCCGAAATTTAAAACAGGTGAAAGTCTTGCCCAGTCAGCAATTCCAAATTTTTGCTAATTTAATAGAATGCCTAACTGGATTCGTGAAATAATCATAAATATCTGTCAACCCCGATACTCCAATGGTTAATTCACTTCCGTCTGCGGAGTCAAATCGCATTATTGCTGCTATTGATATGGGTACTAACTCATTTCACATGGTGGTGGCGCGGATCGATCCGAAATTGCCTGCGTTTACGATTATTGCTAGAGAAAAAGATACGGTTCGATTGGGTGATTGTGAACCAAAAACAGGGTGTTTGAAGCCCGATGTGATGGAAAGGGCGATCGCAACTTTGCGCCGTTTTCTAGATATTGCTAAAACTATCAATGCTGAACAAATTATCGCTGTGGCTACCAGTGCGGTTCGGGAAGCCCCTAACGGGCGAGATTTTCTCAAACAAGTTGCTGACGAATTAGACCTGAATGTGAGTTTAATTTCCGGTCAAGAAGAAGCGCGGAGAATTTATCTCGGCGTTCTTTCGGGTATGGAATTTAACAATCAGTCCCAGGTGATTATTGATATAGGAGGCGGTTCTACGGAGTTGATTTTAGGAGATAGTTCTGAACCTCGCTGTCTCACCAGTACAAAAATTGGTGCTGTTCGCTTAACAGGACAATTTGTCAAAACTGACCCGATTAGCAAGGAGGAGTTTGCTTATTTGCAAGCTTATATTCGGATTTCGCTGGAAAGACCGATCGACGAATTGCGATCTCAATTCCATGAGGGCGAACCTTTGCGCTTGATTGGCACTGCTGGAACCATCGAAACTCTGGCTGCAATTAACGCTCGCGAAAAGTTGGGAACAGTGCCGAATCCCCTAGCCGGATATCAGTTAAGTTTAAAAGATTTACGCGATTTAGTCAATCGCTTTCGCAAACTTTCTTATGCCGAAAGGTTGGCAATTCCAGGAATGTCGGACAAGCGGGCAGAAATTATTCTGGCAGGCGCTTTGATTTTGCAGGAAGCTATGACACTATTAGGAATTGAATCGCTGACTGTGTGCGATCGCTCTCTGAGAGAAGGCGTAATTGTTGACTGGATGCTAGCCCACGGTTTAATTGAAAACCGCTTGCGCTATCAAGGTTCAATCCGCCAGCGCAGTATTCTCCACATGGCTGACAAATATCAAGTCAATTTAGAACAAAGCGAAAGAACCGCAGCATTTGCCCTCAATTTCTTCGACCAAACTCAAGGAATTCTACACTATTGGGGAAGCGAAGAACGCGAGTTGCTGTGGGCTGCCGCGATTCTGCACAACTGCGGTTTGTACGTCAGTCATTCAGCGCACCACAAGCATTCTTACTATTTAATTCGCAATGGTGAGTTATTGGGCTACACTGAAACAGAGATTGAAGTAATTGCCAATTTGGCTCGCTATCACCGGAAGAATCCTCCTAAAAAGAAGCACGAAAACTTTATTATTCTTCCTAAAAAATACCGGGAGGTTGTCAGTAAGTTGCATCCTTTTCTGCGGTTAGCTGTGGCTTTAGACAGGCGGCAGATTGGCGCAATTTCTGATTTTAAATGCGAATACCGCCCGGAAGTTCGAGAGTTTCACTTACGGTTGCACCCGCTCAATCCCGAAGATGATTGCGCTCTGGAACTGTGGAGTCTGGATTATAAAAAGCCGTGTTTTGAATATGAGTACAATCTCAAATTAGTGGCAACTTTGGAACCGACTCTGGTTCCGGTTTAAATACAAAGCCGAGCCTGAAAACGAGAAACTGTAGGGTGCGCGCGTCCCCTACAGTTTTAACTTAATCCCAAGTCTACTACCAATATTGTGTTTGACTCTACAGTCCTCCCGATCGCCCTAGCCTGCCTTGCGAAGGCAGCGTGGATTAATTTTAGAGAGGAGAAATCAATGCAATATGACTATTTGCTGACGCTATACGAAAGATTGAAATAATGTCTCATATCATGTCCGGTCGAGCGATCGCGATTAAAGGCCGGGGCGGGTTTACAGATTTTCCGGTTTCTATTCAATATCTTGGCGAACCCGCCCCTACAGAAATCATGGTTAATTGGTTAGAGAGTCGATGGTAGGGTGTCCCCCACCATCTCTCCTACAAAACCGTGCTTGCGACTTTCACCGCACACGGCTCCTGGGTGATGTAATCCTGGTTATGGATACAGTACGAGCGCATCAAGAGATGATTTCTACCGCTTGAGAGTTTTCCTTTTACCCCTACATCCCACCATCAGATTTTTCCGTGGCCGACGGCTTTTAAAGGGTTACTTAGTCTCTATCTTTTACACCACCCGGCGCTGTCAGCATATCTCTGCTATTACAGCAGAGCATTGGCTTCTGCAACCATCCCTCACATTCACAGCTTACGGCTAGCAACCTACTTATGTTATTAAGGGCTATGAATGCTTTACTTCGTTCCGATTACACATTGGTTGAACATGACAGCGTAATGCTATCCACCGGGTTTTTTGGGCAGTGCTGATAAGTCAATCCGATAATTGCTTATGCCCTATCCTTGCCTTTTGGCTTGGTCAGTCAGCCGTTTGACCATCTATCATAACGGTGGTTCAGACACATTTTTGCTTTCGCTACGCATATGTTCTTGCTCGACAGCTACCCCCCAAGGCTAAGAGTCTTTCTGCCTTTTATCCCCGCTTTATCATGTTAGTTGCTACCCAACAAAATAGGGGATATGCTTTTACCGCTGCACCTGCGGACTGGGACTTGACTTAATGCCTCACCCATAAGTGTAATCAGTTATCACTAACTTCTAGGAGTTAGGCTAACCGTCCCTGGATAGGAGAACCTACCCATTTAGGTTAAACGAATCGCACACCGGACATGATATAATATCATGTCAAGTCGAGCGATCGCGATTTTTGTAGGGGTTCCCCTCACCAACAATACCTGCCAATAATTGACCATCTCAAAAACCCGCCCCCACCGGGATATTATGGTTAATCGATCGGACATGATATTAGCGATCGTTCTGATACAACCGGATTCCATATTATCTACAAACCAGGTAGTCCAATTACTGTAAAATCCTGTTGAGTGATGAGATTAGCTGGCACACCTTTTAGGCTAGCTAAGATTTGATCCGTGTTGGCAATTTTGATAAAAGTTGTAGTGTTTTCTTCAACTATACTGAGTCGATCGACCGTTAACCCTCCCGTCAAAATTAATAAATCTTCACCTTGCGTAAAATCAGCGATGACATCGCGGCCTTCTCCCGCAGTCAAGAAAAAGTAATCGCGCCCGCTTCCCCCTTGCAGCGTATCGTTTCCGAAGTCTCCCCTCAACCAGTCGTCGCCAATTCCCCCAATCAAAGTATCATCACCCTCACCCGCGTACAGAGTATCGCTACCGTCACCGCCGCACAATTGATCGGCATCTTGATTGCCAAAAATTAAATCATTGCCGCCACCGCCGCACAAATAATCTTTTTGACTGCTAGCATCCGTCGCGATATTGTCAATATCTCCGAAAATCGTATCCTCGCCATCGCCGCCGCAGATGGTGTCATTTCCCAACTCTCCAAACAGCAAATCATTGCCAAAATCCCCGCAAATTATATCGTTATTTTTGCCACCATGTAAGGTATCATTGTCCTTGCCGCCGCTTAGAGTATCTTCGCTTTCTTGCCCGTACAAAACGTCGTTGCCGTTATTGCCAAAAAGCAAATCTTTTCCTGTCAAGCCACCGTCAGACGCATCAGAAGTGCCACCAAATAAACTGTCATTACCTTCATCGCCAAGTAGGGTATCGTTGCCTTTGTCGCCCCAAACTATGTCATTATCTTTGCCTGCGATCGCCACATCATGATCTTTACCCGCATAAATAAGGTCATTCCCAGCGTGGCCGACGAGATAGTCGTTATTTTCGTTGCCAAATATGGTGTCGCTGTCTGCATCCGCGCCAACAGTAACTGGGCTAGCAAGGCCACCGTAAATATTGTCGCTGCCGAATAAGCCCTTTAGCCAGTCGCTGCCATTGAAACCGTTGATGATGTCATTAATATTGCTGCCGGTTAGAGTATCTTTACCGTCAGTACCGTTGAGGGTATTTTCAGGGATATTCGGGCCGGGAATGGAAGTGCGATCGGGTAAAGTGATTCGATCGCACATACAGTCTTCCGAAGCAGCAGGAATTAGCGCCGGTGTGGGGGTTTCTGTTGTTGGAGATGTGGTTTGGGCGATCGAATTGTCAGTTGCGATCGGTGTTTCCCCAGGTTTAGCCGTTGGGATTGGAGTTTCTCCAGATGTCGAAATTGGTGTCGGAATTGGCGTCGGAGTTTCCGCAGGCGTCGGAGTTTCCGCAGGAATTGGCGTCGGAATTGGCGTCGGAGTTTCCGCAGGCGTCGGAATGGGAGTTTCCGCAGGAATTGGCGTCGGTGTCGGAATTGGTGTCGCAGTGGAAATAGGCGTCGGAGTTGGAGTTGGCGTCGGAGTTTCCGCAGGCGTCGGAATGGGAGTTTCCGCAGGAATTGGCGTCGGTGTCGGAATTGGCGTCGCAGTGGAAATAGGCGTCGGAGTTGGAGTTGGCGTCGGAGTTTCCGCAGGCGTCGGAATGGGAGTTTCCGCAGGAATTGGCGTCGGTGTCGGAATTGGCGTCGCAGTGGAAATAGGCGTCGGAGTTGGAGTTGGCGTCGGAGTTTCCGCAGGCGTCGGAATGGGAGTTTCCGCAGG